>CAMLRG010000031.1 GCA_946482335.1 uncultured Duganella sp.
CCATCGCCTCGATCTCGTCCATCGAGTACAGCAGCTTGCGCAGGATCCAGATCTTTTGCAGCTGGTCGGCCTTGATCAGCAATTCCTCGCGGCGGGTGCCGGACTTGTTCAGGTTGATGGCCGGGTAGACGCGCTTTTCGGCCAGGCGGCGCTCCAGGTGCACTTCCATATTGCCGGTGCCCTTGAATTCCTCGTAAATCACGTCGTCCATGCGCGAGCCGGTCTCGATCAGCGCGGTGGCCACGATGGTCAGCGAGCCGCCTTCTTCCACGTTACGGGCGGCGCCGAAGAAGCGCTTCGGACGCTGCAGCGCGTTGGCGTCGACACCGCCGGTCAGCACCTTGCCCGAAGCCGGGATCACGGTGTTGTAGGCGCGCGCCAGGCGGGTGATCGAGTCCAGCAGGATCACCACGTCCTTCTTCATTTCGACCAGGCGCTTGGCCTTTTCCAGCACCATCTCGGCCACCTGCACGTGGCGCGTGGCCGGTTCGTCGAAGGTGGACGCGACCACTTCGCCGCGCACCGAGCGCTGCATCTCGGTCACTTCCTCCGGACGTTCGTCGATCAGCAGCACGATCAGGGTCACGTCCGGATGGTTGGTGGTGATGGCGTGCGCGATATGCTGCAGCATCACCGATTTACCGGACTTGGGCGAGGCCACCAGCAGGCCGCGCTGGCCCTTGCCGATCGGCGCCACCAGGTCGATGATGCGGCCGGTGATGTTCTCGGTGCCGGTCATGTCGCGCTCGAGGCGCAGCGGCACGTTCGGGTGCAGCGGGGTCAGGTTCTCAAACAGGATGCGGTGCTTGGACGCTTCCGGCGATTCGCCGTTGACCTTGTCCACCTTCACCAGGGCGAAATAACGCTCGCCATCCTTCGGGGTACGCACCTCGCCCTCGATCGAGTCGCCGGTGTGCAGGTTGAAGCGGCGGATCTGGGACGGGGAAATGTAAATATCGTCGGTCGACGCCATATACGAGGCGTCGGGCGAGCGCAGGAAGCCGAAGCCGTCCGGCAGCACTTCCAGGGCGCCGTCGCCGAAGATCTGTTCGCCGGCCTTGGCGCGTTTTTTCAGGATCGCGAACATCAGTTCCTGCTTGCGCAGGCGGGCCGCATTGTCGATATCGAGGCTGATGGCCATTTCCAGCAACGCTGAAACGTGCATAGCCTTAAGTTCAGAAAGGTGCATAGCTGTTTGAGTGTCCCGTGACGGGAAAGTAAGGGTAGGGGAGGGAACTGCGTGGGTCTCTAGTTATAAGGGAAAGGTTTTTGGGCGCTTTCCCTGCCATTCAGGCGGGCTGCGGGCGCAGCACCGCCTATCTTACATCAAATATTGCTGTCGATGAAAGAGGTCAATTGGCCTTTTGCCATGGCGCCCACTTTTTGTGCGGCCGGCACGCCATTTTTGAACAGGATCAGGGTCGGGATGCCGCGGATGCCGAACTTGCCCGGCACGGCCTGGTTGCTGTCCACGTCCATCTTGGCGATGGTCAGCTTGCCGTCGTATTCCTTGGCCACTTCTTCCAGGATCGGGGCGATGCTCTTGCAGGGGCCGCACCATTCGGCCCAGAAGTCCACCAGCACGGGGCGGTCGGCCTTCAGCACGTCGCTGTCGAAGGAGGCATCGGTAATGTGTTTGATCAAGTCGCTCATTGTTTTTCCTTAATGGATAGTCGCCCGGGAAAATCCCTTGCCGTTATCGCCCATCTGGCGACGAACTGCACTAATTCAATACTGGGGGTCAACAGGGAATCAGGGCGGGAATGGCACAAATAATAACCGATTTTTTCCGGGCGTGTGCTGCCCAGGGTGCGCCGCCGACACCCGGGTCCGGCCGGCCGTCAATAGCTCCAGGGCGTGTAGCCGAACCCGGCATCGGTCAGCGGCGCCAGTTGCGCGACGTTTTCCGGCGATTCGCTGAAGGCGGCCAGCACGCCGGCGCGCGGGTAGCCGCCGTCGAGCACTTTGTTCCAGTGCGCGACGCCGCCTGCCTCGCCGGCGCGGTGCAGCACGTTCTGGTACAGCAAGTCGACGAATTGCGCAGTGCCCGGGGCGGCGCCATACAGCTGGGTGAATTCGGGACTGGCGATGAATTGTGCGGCGATGGCGTCCAGGCCCATGCCATGGTCGTGCTGGTAGATCCAGAAGCCGAGGCCGACCGCGTCGGGCGCGCGGTTGAAGGCGGCCTGGTACAGGCGGAACACCTGGCCGGCGCTGCCGCCGCCGTCGAGCGCCACGGCCTGGTCGGTGAATGCCAGGCGTTCGATGCCGCTCAACACGTCGGCGCTGGCGGCGCCCTGGGCGCGCACCTGGAACTGGCCGGCGGCCTGGCTGACCTGGTAAGAACTGCGCGGCCCGCCGTACACCACGGTATCGAGGCCGGCGCCGCCGGCGATGGCCTGGCCGTTGCCGTGCCCGGCCAGCACGTCGTCGCCGGCGCTCGGCGCGGCGGGCGCGGTGGCGAAGCGCAGGCTGGCCGCGCCCTGGTAGGCATTGCCGGTGCGGTCGGTGATGGCGCCGGGCGCCCACTCCAGGCGCAACAATTCGCCGGGCTGCAACAGCCGCGCCGTGGCGATGGCCACGCTGCCGTCGGCGCCGGCGCTGGCGGCCAGCTGGGCGCCGCTGACGATGAGCTGGCCGTCGCCATCGACGATGCGCATCAGCCCGGCATGCGCGCGCACCGGCTCGCTGAACTGCAGGGTCAAGGGCGCGCCCAGGCCGAGGCTGGCGGGCGGGCCGGCCAGCAGGGTGGGCGCCTGGGTGTCGCCGTCGCTGGTGCTGGCGCTGACGGTGTAGCTGCCGCTGCGGGCGCCGTGGCCCACCACGCTCAAGGCATAGTCGCCGGTCCAGCGCGCGGTGAACTCCAGGACGGCCGGGCCGCCGCCGGGCGAAACCGCCCAGGCGCCGCCGGGGCGCGCATCGTCGCTGCCCAGCAGCAGGGTGCCGGCCGCGTCGCCCGGCAGCGTGCCGCCGGTCAGGGCGAAGCGGTAACTGCGGCCTTGCTCCAGGAAGACGCGGAAGGTGTCGGCGTCGAGCGCGCCGTCCAGGGTGCCGCTCACGCTGCCGTTGCCCAGCAGGACACTGCGCTCGGCCAGGAAATCCCAGTGGTCGTCGATGCCGGTGTCGCGCACCTGGAGCGTATAGCTGGTGCCGGGCGCCATGCCGCTGCCGTCGAGTTCGATGGTGTGGCGGCGGTCGTTGAAGGCCGTGGTGCGGTAATAGGCGGTGTCGCCGGCGCTCTCGCCCAGCGCATGCAGGGTGCCGTTGGGGCCGCTGACCACGGCCGGCGGCGGCGTGCTGCCGCGCACGATGATTTCATAGCTGTGGCCGGCCAGCGCGTCGAAGCGGAAGCTGTCGCTGTCGCCCTGGACTTCGAACGTGCCCACTTGCGGCCGGTTGTCGTGCAGCAGCAGCGGCGCGCCATCGGGCACATCGTCGGTGCCGGGCAGGCTGGCCGTCAGCTGGTAGGCGCCGGTGCCGCGGCCCTGCACTGCGTAATAGTACGTCCCGCTCTGGCCGGGCTTGACGGCCAGTACCGGCGCCTCGAAGCCCTGGTTCAGGTAGGCCGCTTCCAGGGCGTAGCCGTCGCGGTCGATGACCGACGCCTGCAAGCCCTGCATGGCGGGGTCGCCGCCCAGCTTGAACCAGTAAGTCTGGCCCGCCTGCAAGTCGACGGCGATCCAGTCGCGGTCGCCCAGCCCCAACTGCCCGGCGACGCTGGCGCCCACCGCCAGCCGGCCGGCCGTGGCGGCGCTGGCGCCGAAATCGTCGGCGGCGGCGCCGATGGCCAGCGTGTAGGCCAGGTCGCGCTGGGCCTGGGTGATCTGGTAGCCGCTCTGGCCCAACTGGGCGACGAAGGCGCCATCCTGGTCGGCCGTGAAGGCATAGTGGCCCTGGCCATCGGTGGCCAGCCATTGGCTGCCGCCCAGCGCCGCGGCCAGGCCGTCCAGCGCCGCCGCCTGCAGGGCCAGCGTGTAGGTGGTGCCGGCCAGCACCGGGAAGCTGATGGCATCGCGGTCGAGCGGCCCGTCCAGTCGGCCGTTCACCGTCTGGCCGACGCCGACGGCCAGCGCGCCGGCGGCGGTATCGCCGATATCGTCGTGCAGCGGTTTGCTTTGCAGGTTCAGGGTGTAGGGCGTGCCGCCTTCCTGCACAGACGCGTTGCGCACGGCGAGGACATACTCGCCGTCGGCCGCCACGCTGAAGTCGCCGCCGATGGCCATATAGACCGGGTGGTAATCGAAGCTGCGCAGGACGCTGCCGCGCTGGTCCAGCAGGTCGACGCCCATCAGGTAGGGCGGGGTCAAGCCGAAACTGTACAGCTGGCCGGCTTGCAGCCAGACCTTGATCCAGTCATGGTCGCCGGCGACCTCGAGGCGGCCTATGAGCGGGCGGCCCGGCGCGACGCTGCCGGTGGTGCTGGAATTGCTCGGGAAATCGTCCACGGTTGCCATACGGATGTCCTGCGTTGGAAAGGGCGCCAGTGTACCAGCCGCCCCGCCCGGCGAATCTCACCCAATGTCACCGCGGCGGCGGCAGGCTCACCCCTGGCGCGCGGCGGCCTGGTCCAGCAGCTCGGCCAGGGCGGCCGGGGTGGCCGGCTTGGCCAGCGTGCCCAGCAAGGCCAGGCCGTGCGCGCGCGCCAGCGTTTCGGCGGCCTGGCGCACGCCGGCATCCATGCCGGACAGCAGCGCCACGGCGCCGCCGAAGCGGCTGGCCGCCACTTGCGCCAGGAATTCGATGCCATCCATGTCCGGCATCGACAAATCGCACACCAGCAAGTCGGGGCGGTGGGCCGGCAACGCCAGCAGCGCCTGGCGCGCATCGCTTTCGCTGCGCACGGCGCCGGCGCCCAGCTCGTCGAACATATCGCTCAACAGGCTGAGCATGAAGGGGTCGTCATCGACCAGCAGGATGCGCAGCGGCGCGCGGGCAGGGTCAGTCATCGTCGGCAAAGGTCGTGTTGGTCATGATGTGTTCGCTCACCGCGTGCAGCAGCGGCCATAAGCGGTCGAGCAGGCGGCGCGCGGCGGCGGTGGCGGGGGCGGCGTCGCCTTCGGCGCCGGGCAATTGTTCCAGCTGCTGGCACAGTTCGGCCATGCCGAGCGCGCCCACGGCGCGCGCGCTGCTCTTGATGCGATGGCCCAGCTCGCGCACCTTTTGCAGCTCGCCGGCCGCCAGCGCCGCTTCCATCTCGTTAAAGCCCGCTTCGCTGGTTTGCAGGAACTTGAAGGCGAACTGGCGGATCTTGTGCGGGTGGTAGCCCAAGAGCTGGGCCAGCACCGACAAGTCGATGATG
Organism: uncultured Duganella sp.; assembly: GCA_946482335.1. The sequence goes on from CAMLRG010000031.1 coordinate 5,300, forward strand.
GCCGGGTCGCCGGCCAGCGTGGGGCGGAAGGCGGCGCGGCCGGCCGGGCGCGGGGCGGCCTCGGCGGCGGCGCCGGGCGCGCGCGGCGGCAGCCAGCTGGCAATCTTCTGGTACATCAGGGCCGGCTGGATCGGCTTGGCGATGAAGTCGTCCATGCCGGCCTGCAGGCAGCGTTCGCGGTCATCCTTGGTGGCGGTGGCGGTCATGGCCAGCACGCGCGTGGTGGCCAGGGCGGGGTCGGCGCGGATGCGGCGCGTCGCTTCCAGCCCATCCATCAGCGGCATTTGCACATCCATCAGCACGCAGTCGAAGGCGGCCTGCTGCAGCAAGTCCAGTGCTTCGGCGCCATTGTTGGCCAGGCACACCGAGGAGCCGGCTTCCTCCAGCATTTCCAGCGCGATTTGCTGGTTGAAGGTATTGTCCTCGACCAGCAGGATGCGCGCATCCTTGAGCGCCTGCATGGCGCTGCTGCCGGGCGCGCCGTCCAGCAGGGCGCTGGCGCGCGCCGGCAGCGCCGCGTCCGGCTGCGGCGCGCCGCGCCCCAGGCCCAGGCGCGCCGTGCACCAGAACGTGCTGCCGGCGCCGGGCGCGCTGTGCACGCCCACCTCGCCGCCCATCAGCTGGGCCAGCTGCTTGCAGATCGCCAGGCCCAGGCCGGTGCCGCCGTATTCGCGCGTGATGGCGCTGTCGGCCTGCTGGAAGGCTTGGAACAATTTGGCTTGCTCGGCCTCGGACAGGCCGATGCCATGGTCGCGCACCTCGAAGCGCAGCAGGCAGGCGTCGGCGTCGGCCAGCACGCGGCGCACGCTGACCTCGATGCTGCCGTGCTCGGAAAACTTGATCGCATTGTTGACGTAGTTGATCAGGATCTGGCCCAGGCGCAGCGGGTCGCCGCGCAGCACCGGCGGCAGCGCCGGGTCGAGGGTGAAGTGCAGGCGCAAGCCGCGGCTGGCCGCTTTCGGCGCCACCACCGTGGTCAGGGTCTGGATCACGTGGTCGAGCGCGAAGTCGACCTCCTCGATGGCCAGCTTGCCGGCCTCGATCTTGGAAATGTCGAGGATGTCGTCGATGATGCGCAGCAAATGTTCGCCGGCGAAGCGGATCTTTTCCAGGTAGTCGCGCTGGCGCGGCTCCAGCTCGGTCTTCAGCGCCAGGTACGCCATGCCGATCACGCCATTCATCGGGGTGCGGATTTCGTGGCTCATCTTGGCCAGGAACTGGCCCTTGGCGGCCGACGCTTCCTCGGCCTGCCGGCGCGCCTCTTCCAGCTGGGCGGTGCGCTGCGCCACCCGCTCCTCCAGGTGCTCGTTCAATTCGCGCAAGGCGCGTTCGGTGGCCTTGCTGTCGGAAATGTCGATCGCCATGCAAATCAGGTAGGCCGGCGCACCGTGCGCGTCGTACACCGGCTTCTTGAAGGTGCGCAAGTGGCGCGCCTGGCCCAGCGCCGGGTTCCAGATGGTTTCCTCGAAATCGATCAGGGTGCGCCCGGCGAACGCTTCCAAGTCCTTGGCGCGGAAGCCGGCAATCTCCTCCGGCGCGTGCAGCGCGCTGTAGTCGCCGTTGTTCAATTCGTCGAAGGTGTAGCCGAACTGCTGCTCGCAGGCGCGGTTCATCAGCAGCATGCGGCTGTCCTTGTCCTTGATGAACAGGCCGATCGGCATCATCTGGATGATTTCCTGCAGCCGCTGCTCGCCCTGGCGCAGCGCATCCTCGCTGCGCTTGCGGTAACTGATGTCGGTCAGGCTGGCCACCACCATGCGGCCCGGCCCGTGCTCGTCGCGCAGCGGTTCGACGTTGACCGACAGCCAGCACGTGTCGCCCTCGGCCGCCACCCCCATCACCACCTCGCGCACCGGCTGGCCCGACGCCAGCGCCTGCGCCACCGGGTGCTCGGGCGCGCTGAAGCGGTGGCCATCCTCGTGCATCCCGTCCCAGGCGCCGGCGCCGCGCGCGGCGGCGCGCCCCAGCATGCGGCTGGCGGCGGCATTGCATTCGACCACGTTGCCGGCGGCGTCGAACACCAGCAGGCCGTTGGTGACGGCGTTGAACACCGACGCCAGGCGCTGGTTGGAGTGGCGCAGCGCCAGTTCGGCCAGGCGGCGGTCGGTGATGTCGGTGACCATGGTCAGGGTGCCGGCGTAGCGCCCGTCGTCGGCGTTGACGGTGCTGGTGGCCAGCAGCGCCCACAGCGCGGAACCGTCCTGGCGGTAGAAGCGGCCCTCGGCCGGTTCGGCCGCGCCGGCGCCGGCGCGCGCCAGGCTGGCGCGCTGCAGGGCGGCGCTGTCGGGGTCCATGAAGTCGGCCATCGGGCGCCCCAGCATGTGCTCGACCTCGTAGCCCAGCATGCGCGCCATGGTGGGGTTGACGAAGCTGGTGCGCTCGGCGGCGTCGCACATCCAGATGCCTTCGGCCGCGGTTTGCACGATCAGGCGGTAGCGCTCGGAGGATGCCTGCAGCGCTTCCTCGGCGCGCTGGCGCTGGGTCATGTCGCGCAGCGACACCACCACCAGGCCCTGCCCGGCCAGCTGGATCGGCGCCAGGTGCACCATGGCCGGGAAGTGGGCGCCATCGAGGCGGCGCGCGGTGAGCACCCGGCCCGGCATGCGCGGGCGCGCGAACAGTTCGCTCGGGCGGCCCGGGATGTCGCGCATCACGTCCGGGATCAGCAGCGCCATCGCGGCGCCGGCCAGCTGGCCGGGCGCGGCGGCGAACACGGCGTCGGCGGCGCCATTGGCCTGGCGCACGCGCCCGCCGCGGTCGGCCACCAGCAGGGCGCCCGGCAGCGCGTCCAGCATGGCCGCCATGCGCGCCAGGTCGGCCGCGCTGCGGTCGGAAATGTCGCCCAGGGTGCCGGAGATGCGCAAGGGGCGGCCGGCGGCGTCGCGCGCCAGCACCATGCCGCGCGCCAGCACCCAGGTCCAGCTGCCGTCGCGGCACGCCATGCGGAATTCCATGGTGAACGGGGCGCGCCCGGCGGCCGGGTCGTCCAGCGCGGCCAGCTCGGCGGCGATGCGGGCGCGCTCGTCCGGGTGCACCAGCTGCAGCCATTGCGCCAGGTTGGCCGGGCGCAGCGCGCCCGGCGCGTAGCCCAGGATGTCGCAATAGCGCGGCGACAGGTGCAGCGCCGGGCGCTGCGGCTGCCAGTCCCACGATCCTTCGCCGGCCCCTTCCAGCGCGAAGCTGGCGATGCGCTCGGCCTCGCCCACGCGCGCCTCGGCGCCGCGCAGGGCGCGCGACACGCGCAGCAGGCGCCACAGCGCGGCCGCGGCCAGCAGGGCCAGCGCCACCCCCAGCACCAGCGGCCATTGCGGCGCGCTGCTGTCATCCTGGTACAGGAAGCCGTCGACCTTGTAGCCCTTGGGCAGCATGCCGCCGGCGGCGAAGGCGTCGGCGATGGCTTGCCAGCGCAGCGGGTTGTTGTAGCCCAGTTCGATCAGCGGCTGTTCCAGCAGCGGCGCCGTGTGCGCCGCCTCCCACAGCAATTGTTCGCGCGTGCTGCGCTCGGGGTAGCGGGCGCGGATCAAGTCCACCATTTCCTGCGGATGGGCCAGCGCGTAGCGCCAGCCGCGCAGGGTGGCCGCGCGCAGCGCGCGCGCGCGCGCCGGCTGGGTGCGCAGCTCGTCCTCGGTGGTGTACAGCAAGTCGCCGTAGAAATCGATGCCCACGCTGCGCGGCAGCAGCAATTCGTAGCGCATCCCGCTGCGCTGCAGGGCGAACGGGGCATCGGTGGTGTAGACCGACAGCGCTTCCAGGCGGCCGGCGGCCAGGTCGTCCACGGTGTGGCTGCGCGGCAGCAGGCGCAAGCCGTCCAGCGGCACCTGGTCGCGCTGCAGGGCCAGCAGCAATTCCTCATTGTGCGGCGCCAGCGCCACGCGCGCGCCGGCCCAGGGCAGGCGCTGGCCGGCCGCGTCCAGGCGCAGCGCCAGCGCGGCCGGCGAATGCTGGAACACCGACGCCAGCACCACCACCGGCGCGCCGCGGGCGCGGTGCAGCAGCAGCGCGGCATTGCCGATGCCGTAATGCGCCTTGCCGTCGAGCACGGCTTGCAGCGGGTCCTGGCCCGGTACGGCTTCGCGCAACGTGACGTCGAGGCCGGCCGCGCGGTAATAGCCCTGGGCTTGCGCCGCGTAATAGCCGGCGAACTGCCACTGGTGCTGCCACTTGAGCTGGATGGTCACGGCGTCCAGCGCCAGCGCCGGCGCCGCCGCCGCCCACAGCGCGGCGGCCGCCAGCGCGCGCGCCCAGCGCGGCGCCGCGGCCCGCAGGCGGGCGCGCCAGCGGCCCGGGCGCGGGCGCCGGCAGGCGGGCGGGGCGGCGGTGGGGCTGAATGGCGGCAAAGGCATCCCTTTCAGGCCGGCCGGTGCCGGCGTGCGGACAACTATAGCATTGCTCAGGCGGGGACGCTGCCGCCAAATTGGTAGCGATGGCCGGGGTGCCACATGGTGGCCAGCGAGGCCACCCGGCCGGCCGACTGGGTCTGGCGCTTCAGCACCAGGCAGGGCGCGCGCGCATCGATGGCCAGCATCTCGGCCACGTCGCGCGGCGGCGCCAGCGCTTCGATGCTGTAGCTGGCCGCCTGCAGCGGGGCGGCGCGCATCAGGTATTCATTGGGCGTGCTGTGGCTGAAATCCTGCGCCATGTAGTCGGGCGCGCACAGCGGGTTGACCCAGCGGTCCTCCACCTGGATCGGCACCCCGTTCTCGTAATGGACGATGATGGAATGGTAAAGCTCGTGGCCGGCCGGCAAATCGAACGCCTTGGCCAGCCCGTCGCTGGCCTTGGCGCGCTCGAGCAGCTGCAGCGCGCTGCGGTGGGCGTGGCCGCGCGCCCGCACTTCGTCGGCGATGCTCTTGATTTCCAGCAAGGTGGCCTGGACCTTTTGCGCGGCGACATAGGTGCCGGCGCCCTGGCGCCGCGTCAGCACGCCCTCGGCCGTCAATTCGCGCACGGCGCGGTTGACCGTCATGCGCGACACGCCAAATTGCTTGACCAGCGCTTGCTCGGAGGGGATCACATCGCCTTCGCGCCAGGCGCCGGCGGCAATCTGCGCCAGCAAATAATCCTTGATGCGCTGAAAGATGGGGGTGTCTTGCTGATCTGCTTGGTCCAAACCGGGCTCCGGGCTGCGCTGTGCGGGGTGCGGCGATTGTAGCATCCGCGAATTCAATAGCAAGCGGCGGAGTGCCGGCGGCCGGCCGGCGGCCTAGCATGGTGGCATACTAGTGCTTGGAGCCCGACATGAACCATTATCTGACCGACAACGAACGCTGGGCGGCCGTGCAAGCGCGCGACAGCGCGGCCGACGGCCAGTTCTTTTATTCCGTGCGCACCACCGGCGTCTATTGCCGCCCCTCCTGCGGCGCGCGGCCGGCGCTGCGCGGCAACGTGGCCTTCCATGCCAGTGCCGCCGCGGCGCAGGCGGCCGGCTTCCGCCCGTGCAAACGTTGCAAGCCCGACCAGCCGCCGCTGGCGGCGCGCCAGGCCGCCATGGTGGCCGAGGTGTGCCGCCTGATCGACGCGGCCGAGGTGGCGCCCGACCTGGACGCGCTGGCCGCGGCCGGCGGCATGAGCCGCTTCCATTTCCACCGCGTGTTCAAGGCCCACACCGGGCTGACGCCGAAAGCCTATGCGGCGGCGGCGCGGGCGCGCCGCATGCAGCAGGGATTGGCCGACGAGGCGACGGTGACCGGGGCGATCTACGCCGCCGGCTTCAATTCCAGCGGGCGCTTTTATGCCGCCACGCCGGGCGCGCTGGGCATGACGCCGTCGGCCTGGCGCGCCGGTGGGCGCGGGGCGGTGATCCGCTTCGCCATCGCCCAGTGCTCGCTGGGGGCGATCCTGGTGGCGAGCACGGCGCGCGGCATTTGCTGCATCCTGCTGGGCGACGATCCGCAAGCCTTGGTGCACGACTTGCAGGACCGCTTCCCGCAAGCCGAATTGCGCGGGGCGGAGGCCGACTATGAACAGGTGGTGGCGCGCGTGATCGCCTTCGTCGAGGCGCCGCGGATCGGCCTCGATCTGCCGCTCGATGTGCGCGGCACCGCTTTCCAGCAGCGCGTGTGGCAAGCCTTGCGCGACATTCCGGCCGGCGAGACGGTCAGCTATGCCGAACTGGCGGCGCGCGTCGGCGCACCGAACGGCGCGCGCGCGGTGGCGGGGGCCTGCGCGGCCAATGCGATCGCGGTGGCGATCCCCTGCCACCGGGTGGTGCGCAACGATGGCGCGCTCTCGGGCTACCGCTGGGGCGTCGAGCGCAAGGCGGCCTTGCTGGAACGCGAGGCGGATGCGGCCAACAGCGCCGCCGATGCCGCCGCCAACGCCGCCGCCGGCCAGGCTGCCGCATGACGCGCGACCTGTTCGCGCCGGTGCCCGCGCCCGACGCCGGCGCCGCGCCGCGGAGCTCCGCCAGCGGCGCAGCGCCGCCCCTGACGTCGTCCGCGGCGCGCACCGCTGTCCGGCCCGGCAGCGCAGCCGGTCGCGGCGCTGGCTTCGACTGGCCGCGCATCGCGGCTGACCTGGACGAATACGGCTGCGCCCTGGTGCGCGGCGTGCTGGCGCCGCAGGAATGCCTGCAGTTGGCGGCGGGCTACAGCCGGCAGGAACTTTACCGCAGCCGGGTCGTCATGCAGCGCCATGGTTTCGGCAGGGGCGAGTACCAGTACTTCCGCTATCCCTTGCCGGACCTGGTCGCCGAACTGCGCGCCACCATGTATCCGCCCTTGGCGGACATCGCCAACCGCTGGTACGCCACCATGGGCCTGGAGCCGCGGTTTCCGGCGCGCCATGAAGACTTCATCGCGCGGTGTCATGCGGCCGGCCAGACCCGGCCGACGCCGCTGCTGCTGCAGTACGGGGCGGGCGATTACAATTGCCTGCATCAGGACCTGTATGGCGAACACGTGTTCCCGCTACAGGCGGCTTTCCTGTTGTCGCAGCCGGGGCAGGACTTCGAGGGCGGCGAATTCGTGCTCACCGAACAGCGCCCGCGCATGCAGTCGCGCGTGGAAGTGGTGCCGTTGCAGCAGGGCGATTGCGTCATCTTCCCGGTGTTCCACCGCCCGGTGGCGGGCACGCGCGGCAGCTACCGCGTCAACATGCGCCATGGCGTCAGCCGCCTGCGCGCCGGCCATCGCCATACCCTGGGCATCATCTTCCACGACGCTGAGTGAGTATCCGAGGAGGTCTCTCGTTTGGGGGCTCCCAACAAACTGCCTGAAAATTTGCCTGAAATTGCCTGAATGACGCCTGAAATTGTCTGAACTCTGTTTTCCTTCGTCGGTCTAACTCCAATACCATCCGACGGAGGCAATCATGAGCCGCAAACTGATTTCTGTTCAAATCTCCAGCGCATTGTTTCTTGAATTGGCGAATTATCTGCTGGAGTATGGCGACGGTCGGGACCCATCTGAAGTCGTCGAAGCCGTTGTATCGTCCTGGCTTGCGGCCGCGCGCGGGGTGCAGGATGAAGCAGCGCGCGGCTTCCAATGGAAGCAACTATTCCTTCCGGACGGTACGGAGCTGCGAATGACATATCTTGGCTGCCATGCAATCGCCAAGGTAGCGGGCAACTCTGTGCTGTACAAAGGCACGCCGATGACTCCGAACCGTTTCGCTGCCGTCGTCGCCGGGTCGGCGCGCAACGCATGGCGCGACTTGTCGCTGCGCTTGCCGGGACAACGCTACTGGAAGAGCGCCGCATTTGTCCGCAGCGAGCAATTGCGCAAGCCGCGGTCCGATGCATTGCCGGCATTTCAAATGCACGATCCGGCTACCGCGCCGGCCGTGATGGCGCAGAGTTTGCGCAATGCGCTTGCCCTGATCGAGAAGGCTTCCAGCCGCCGGCACGGCAAGATGGAGCGCCGCACCGACATGCTTCCCGACGAATGAGCGTTTCAGGCGATTTCAGGCAGGTTTCAGGCAATTTCAGGCAAATTTTCAGGCAGTTTGTTGGGGACCCCAAACAGAGACCCCATTCCGAGTGCCCTCAAGGAAGCTCAGCCGAGGAATGCGGATCGATGGCATACGGGTGATGCTCGTCGAGAAAACCCGGCTGCGCCCGCACGCGCGCGATCCACGCGCAGACATGCGCGAACTCGCCCAAGGGCAAGCCCGCCTCATCCGCCCGATGGGTGTAAGCGAACAGCGACATATCCGCGATGGTGTAAGCGTCGCCCGCGATGAACGGCCGCGTTGCCAGCTCGCGCTCCAGGATGTGCAGCGCGCGCAAGCCCCCGGCCTGCCGCATCGCCACCAGCGCCGCCGGCCGCCGCGCCAGCTTACCCGTCATGGTCCAATGCCGCAGCGAAGCGATATGCAGCACATAGTCCTGCTCAAACGACATCCACTGCTGCACCTTGGCCGCCGCAAAGGCATCGGCAGGCAGGTAGCGCGTGCCGCTGGCCAGATAAGTGAGGATGGCATTCGACTCCGCCAGCACCCGTCCATCGTCGAGCCGCAGTGCCGGCACCGCCCCGGTCGGATTGATGGCAAGGTACTCCGCCCGCTGCCCCGCGCCCTCGAAAATGCTCACCAGCTCCGTGCGATAGGGCAGGCCGAGATGGGATAGCAGCAAGCGGACTTTGTATGCGTTCTGCGAAGGCAGGTAATCGTAAAGCGTCAGCATAGTCAGGCTCCTTGGTGCAAAGCATGATTGGACCAGCCGGCGAAGCGAGCTACACTCTGGATCTTGCTTTCAAATTCGAAAGGACCGAATCCATGCACTTCCGCCGTCCCCTGCTGGCCGCCGCGCTGGCTGCCGCCATGGCCACTGCCGCCCACGCCGCCCCCGGCACCCTGATCGAGAACGCCAACGGCTACACGCTGGACGCCAAGGGCAAGCTGGTGCAATTCAGCGCGCTGGCATTCGACGGCAAGGGCCGCATCGTCGCCGTCGGCAGCGGCAAGGAAGTCGCCGCCAAGGCCAAGGGCTACCGCCGCATTGACGTGCAAGGCAAGACCGTGCTGCCCGGCTTGATCGATGCCCATGGCCACGTCTTCGGCTTGGGTGAAGTGGCCACCAGCGCCGACCTGTACAGCCCGACCTCGCTGCCGGCCGCGCAGCAATCGGTCGCCAGGTTTGCCGCCGCCAACCCGCAACGCAAATGGGTGTGGGGCAAAGGCTGGAACCAGGAAATCTGGAAGCTGGGCCGCTTTCCCACCGCGGCCGAGCTGGACGCCGTGGTGAACGACCGACCCGCCGCCATGGAGCGCATCGACGGCCACGCCATGTGGGTCAACAGCAAGGCGCTGGCAGCGGCCGGCATCACGCGCGACACCCAGGATCCGGAAGGCGGCAAGATCGAGCGCGACGCCAGCGGCAACGCCACTGGCATCCTGGTCGATACCGCAATGGATTACGTGTACAAGATCCTGCCCAAGCCGACCGAGCAGGAAGCGCGCGCCATGCTCGACGGCGCGCTGGGCATCCTATCCAGCGTCGGCCTGACCAGCGTGCACGATGCCGGCATCGATGTCGGCGCCGACCGCCTGCTGCGCGAATACGCGACGCAGGGCCGGCTCACCACCCGCGTCTACGCGATGATCGGCGACGTGGGCGCCGACTTCGACCAGCTGGCCCAATATGGCCCGATCAAGCGTTACGCCAACGACCATTACGCGCTGGCCGCCGTCAAGCTGTATGCCGACGGCGCGCTGGGCAGCCGCGGCGCGGCCCTGGTCCATCCCTACAGCGATGCCCCGCACACCAAGGGCCTGCTGTTCAATACCGAAGCCGCCATCCACGCCAAGATGGAAAAGGCCATGAAGGCGGGCTACCAGGTCAATGTGCACGCCATTGGCGACGCCGGCAACCGGCAGATCCTCGACAGCTTCGCGCAGCTCGGCAAGCAGTATCCGCTGCCGGCCGCGCGCCACCGCATCGAGCACGCGCAAGTGGTGCAGCTGGCCGACATCCCGCGCTTCCAGCAGCTGGGCATCGTGCCGTCCATGCAGCCGACCCACGCCACGTCCGACCAGAACATGGCCGAGCAGCGCGTCGGCCCGCAGCGCATCCAGGGCGCCTACGCCTGGCGCACCTTCCTCAAGCAGGGCAGCCGCATTGCCTGCGGCTCGGATTTCCCGATCGAGTCGCCCAACCCGCTGCAGGGCATCCATGCCGCCGTCACGCGCCAGGACATGGCCGGCACGCCGGCCGGCGGCTGGCACCTGGAGCAAGCCATGACGCTGACCGAGGCCTTGCGCTGCTTCACCCTGGACGCCGCCTGGGCCGCGCACCAGGAGCACGCGGTCGGCACGCTGGAACAGGGCAAGTGGGCCGATTTCATCATCACCGACCGCGACCTGTTCCAAGTGCCGGCGGCGGACATCGGCAAGATCGGCGTGCTGGAAACCTGGGTCGGCGGCAGGCAAGTCTACAAAAAATGAGTTGACTGAGTTGTCTATACAACTTATCCTGTGATCATGCGCCGGCCTGCGCAGGCCGGCACTCACCAACTTGAGGAGATGACATGAGCACCCAGCACCTGGACCACGATCCCCGCTACGACGCCACCCGCGACATCCGCGCCCCGCGCGGCCCGGAAAAAGTGTGCAAGACCTGGGGCGCGGAAGCCGCTTACCGCATGATCCAGAACAACCTGGACCGGGAAGTGGCGGAAAACCCCAAGCACCTGGTGGTGTACGGCGGCATCGGCCGCGCGGCCCGCAACTGGGAATGCTTCGACCAGATCCTCGCTTCCCTGCAACAGCTGGAAGCCAACGAAACCCTGCTGATCCAGTCCGGCAAGCCGGTCGGCGTGTTCCAGACCCACGAGGATGCGCCGCGCGTGCTGCTGGCCAACTCCAACCTGGTGCCGAAGTGGGCCAACTGGGAACATTTCAATGAACTGGACCGCCAGGGACTGTTCATGTACGGCCAGATGACGGCCGGCTCCTGGATCTACATCGGCACCCAGGGCATCGTGCAGGGCACCTATGAAACCTTCGCCGAAGCCGGCCGCCAGCATTTCGGCGGCGACCTGAAAGGGCGCTGGGTGCTGACCGCCGGCCTGGGCGGCATGGGCGGCGCGCAGCCGCTGGCCGCCACCTTCGCCGGCGCGGTCTCGCTCACCGTCGAATGCCAGCAATCGTCGATCGACTTCCGCCTGCGCACCAAATACCTGGACAAGCAGGCCGCCTCCATCGACGAAGCGCTGGAAATGATCCAGCTGCACAAGGCCAGGGGCGACGCCATCTCCATCGGCCTGCTGGGCAACGCGGCCGACGTGCTGCCGGAACTGGTGCGCCGCGCCAAGGCCGGCGGCTTGGTGCCGGACCTGGTGACTGACCAGACTTCGGCCCACGACCTGGTCAACGGCTACCTGCCGCAGGGCTGGAGCGTGCCGCAGTGGAAGGCGGCCCAGGCCGACGCCGCCCAGCATGCGCGCCTGACCGCGGCGGCCGCCGCCTCCTGCGCGGTGCACGTGCAAGCCATGCTCGAGTTCCAGGCGCTGGGCGCCAAGGTGGTCGACTACGGCAACAATATCCGCCAGGTGGCGTTCGACCAGGGCATCAAGCATGCCTTCGATTTCCCGGGCTTCGTGCCGGCCTATATCCGCCCGCAATTTTGCGAAGGGCGCGGCCCGTTCCGCTGGGTGGCCCTGTCCGGCGACCCGGAAGACATCTACAAGACCGACGCCAAGATCAAGGAACTGTTCCCGCAGCACGCCAATGTGCACCGCTGGCTGGACATGGCGCGCGAGCGCATCGCCTTCCAGGGCCTGCCGGCGCGCATCTGCTGGCTGGGCCTGGGCGAGCGCCACCTGGCCGGCCTGGCCTTCAACGAGATGGTGAAAAATGGCGAACTGAAGGCGCCGATCGTGATCGGCCGCGACCACCTCGACACCGGCTCGGTGGCGTCGCCCAACCGCGAAACGGAGGGCATGCGCGACGGCACCGATGCGGTGTCGGACTGGCCGCTGCTGAACGCCATGCTGAACACCGCCGGCGGCGCGACCTGGGTCTCGCTGCACCATGGCGGCGGCGTGGGCATGGGCTATTCGCAGCACTCGGGCGTGGTGATCGTGGCCGACGGCACCGACGCCGCCGCCCGCCGCCTGGCGCGCGTGCTGGTCAACGATTGCGGTTCGGGCGTGATGCGCCATGCCGACGCCGGCTACGAATCCGCCATCGCTTGCGCCAAGCGCAACCACCTGAAGCTGCCGATGATCAAGTAAAACCGGACAACCGGGGTCAGGCCCAAGGGCCAGACCCCTGGCCCGCGGCGGCCGCCGACCGGGGTCTGACCCTTGGGTCTGACCCCGCCCTACCGGTTTGAAAGCAAACGAACAACGAGACCCCACACCATGACCCAACTCACCCTCACCCCCGGCCAACTGACCCTGTCCGACTTGCGTGCCGTATGGGCCGCCCACACCCCGATCGTGCTGGCCAAGGAAGCCTACGCCGCCATCGACGCCTCCTGCCAGGCCGTGCAGGACATCGTCGCCAAGGGCGACGCCGCCTACGGCATCAACACCGGCTTCGGCCTCCTGGCCAAGACCCGCATCCCCGACGACAAGCTGGAACAGCTGCAGCGCAACCTGATCCTGTCGCATTCGGTCGGCACCGGCGAGCTGATGTCCGACGAAGTGGTGCGCCTGCTGTTGCTGACCAAGATCAGCAGCCTGGCGCGCGGCTTTTCCGGCATCCGCCCGCTGGTGATCGACACCCTGATCGCGCTCTACAACGCCGGCATCATGCCCGCCGTCCCGGCCAAGGGTTCGGTCGGCGCTTCCGGCGACCTGGCGCCGCTGTCGCACATGACCCTGGCCATCCTGGGCGTGGGCGAGGTGCGCGTGAAGGGCGAGCTGGTGTCCGCCGCCGACGCACTGCGGGCGGCCGGCATCGCGCCGGTGGTGCTGGCGGCCAAGGAAGGCCTGGCCCTGATCAACGGCACCCAGGCTTCCACCGCGCTGGCCCTGCACGGCCTGTTCATGGCCGAACGCCTGCTGGAAGCGGGCATGGTGTCCGGCGCCATGTCGCTCGACGCCGCCAAGGGTTCCGATGCGCCGTTCGACGCCCGCATCCACGAAGTGCGCGGCCAGCCCGGCCAGATCGCCGCCGCCGGCATCTACCGCCAGCTGGTGGCCGGCAGCGCCATCCGCGCCTCGCACCTGGTGGGCGACGAACGGGTGCAGGACCCGTACTGCCTGCGTTGCCAGCCGCAAGTGATGGGCGCCTGCTGGGACCTGATCGGCAACGCCGGCCGCACCCTCCTGATCGAAGCCAACGCCGTCACCGACAACCCGCTGATCTTCCAGAACGACGACGGCCCGGTGGTGGTCTCGGGCGGCAATTTCCACGCCGAACCGGTGGCCTTCGCCGCCGACACCCTGGCCCTGGCCATCGCGGAAATCGGTTCGATCGCCGAGCGCCGCATCGCGCTCCTGATCGACGCCACCCTGTCCGGCCTGCCGCCCTTCCTGGTGCGCGACCCGGGCGTCAATTCCGGCTTCATGATCGCCCACGTCACGGCCGCCGCCCTGGCCTCGGAAAACAAGGCGATCGCCCATCCGGCCTCGGTCGACACCATCCCCACCTCGGCCAACCAGGAAGACCACGTCTCGATGGCCACCTACGGCGCGCGCCGCCTGCACGATATGGCGCACAATACCGCCACCATCCTCGGCATCGAGCTGCTGGCGGCGGCGCAGGGCATCGATTTCCACCGCCCGCTGAAAACCTCGGCGCAATTGGAACATGTGCACGCCCAGCTGCGTTCCAAGGTACCATTCTTCGACGCCGACCGCTTTTTCGCCCCGGATATCGCGGCCGCCAAGCAACTGGTGGTGCAGGGCGCGCTGAGCGCGACGTGCAAGAGCCTGTTCAGCGCCCTGCATCCGTAAGGAGGGACCATGGATTACCGCTTCCACGCCGGCAGTATTCCCTTGCTGGTGTCGATGCCCCATGTGGGCACCGACATCCCGGACGCCATCGCCGCCGCCATGACGCCGGCCGCGCTGGCGCGCGCCGACACCGACTGGCACCTGGTGCAGCTGTACGATTTCCTGCAGGCCATGGGGGCCTCGACCCTGTCGGCGCGCTGGTCGCGCTATGTGATCGACCTCAACCGCCCGCCGGAGGACAGCAACCTGTATCCGGGCCAGGACACTACCGGCCTGTGCCCGCGCGACACCTTCCGCCGCGAACCGCTCTACCTGGACGGCGGCGCGCCCGACGCGGCCGAAGTGCAGCGCCGGCTGGCCGCCTATTGGCAGCCCTACCACAGCCAGCTGCGCGCCGAGCTGGAGCGCCTGCTGGCCCAGCACGGCAAGGTGGTGCTGTGGGATGCCCATTCCATCGCCTCCGTGCTGCCGCGCTTTTTCGAGGGCAAGCTGCCCGACCTCAACTTCGGCAGCGCCGACGGCGCCAGCTGCGATCCAGCCTTGAGCGAGGCCGTCGCCGCCGTGGCGCGCGCCGACGAGCGCTACACGGTGGCGCTCAACGGCCGCTTCAAGGGCGGCCACATCACGCGCCATTACGGCCGGCCGGAGCAGGGCGTGCACGCGCTCCAGCTGGAAATGTGCCAATCGACGTATATGGATGAAGCGCCACCGTTCGGCTTCCGCGCCGACCTGGCGGCCGACCTGCAACCCTTGCTGCGCCAGCTGGTGCAGCGCGCCGTCGACTGGGTGCGCCGATGAACGCCCTGTTTGCCCGGCATGCCCTGCTGCCCGAAGGCTGGCGCCACGATGTCTTGCTGCAGTGGGATCTGCGCGGCAACTTCAGCGCGGTGCAAGCCGGCGCCGTGGCGGCCGCCGGCATCCCGCGCGTGGGCCTGGTGCTGCCGGGCATGGTCAACCTGCATTCGCACGCGTTCCAGCGCGCGCTGGGCGGGCTGACCGAGGTGGCGGGCGCATCGCCGGACAGCTTCTGGACCTGGCGCGACCTGATGTACCGCTTCGCGCGCCACATCACGCCGGAACAGATGGAAGCCATCGCGGCCCAGCTGTATTGCGAATGCCTGCGCCACGGCTACACCGCGGTGTGCGAATTCCATTACGTGCAGCGCGCGCCGGACGGCGCCATGTACCCGCAAGCGTCGGAAACGGCGCAGCGCGTGATCGCCGCCGCGCGCCAGGCCGGCATCGGCATCACCATGCTGCCGGTGCTGTACGCCTACGCCGGCTTCGGCGAGCAGCCCTTGAAGCCGGAGCAGGCGCGCTTTCGCACCGATGCGCGCGACGTGCTGCAGATCATCGGCGAGCTCGAACCCTGGCGCGACGCGCAGGTGGAAGTGGGGGTGGCGCCGCATTCGCTGCGCGCGGCCTCTGTGGCGCAGATCCGCGAAGTGCTGGACCACCTGCCCAAGGCGCGCCCGATCCACATCCATATCGCCGAGCAGCAGGGCGAGGTGCAGCAGGCGCTCGATTTCTGCGGCCAGCGCCCGGTGCAATACCTGCTCGAGCAGCTGCCGATCGATGCGCGCTGGTGCCTGGTGCACGCCACCCACCTGAGCGAGGAGGAAGTGGCGGCCATCGCGCGCAGCAGCGCCGTGGCGGGGCTGTGCCCGACCACCGAAGCCAACCTGGGCGACGGCCTGTTCCCGCTTGAAAGCTTCCTGGCCCAGGGCGGGCGCATCGGCGTGGGCAGCGACAGCCATGTGTCGCACAGCCCGGTGGAGGAATTGCGCTGGCTCGAATACGGCCAGCGCCTGGCGCAGCAGCGGCGCAATATCGCGGTGTCGCCGGCGCAGCGCCGGGTCGGCGATTTCCTGTGGCAAGCCGCCTTGCACGGCGGGGCGCAGGCGGCCGGCCGCCCGCTCGGCGCGCTGGCGGCCGGCAAACGCGCCGACCTGCTGGTGTTGGATGACGGCCACCCCAACCTTGAGGGAATCGACCCTGCCGACATCCTGGGCAGCTTTATTTTCAGCGGAAATGATAATCTAGTCAGGGATGTGATGGTCGGCGGCCACTGGGTGGTGCGCGGCCAGGAGCACGTGGCGCAACCGGCCATCACCGCGCGCTTCAAAAAGACGCTGGCCGAATTGCGCGAGCTGCGAACATGACGAAAATCATCCAGTATGCAAGCCTGCACACCACGCCCTGGAAAAACGGCGGCGGCAGCACCACGGAACTGTGCGTGATGCCGCCGGGCGCCAGCTTCGACGATTTCGAGTGGCGCATTTCCCTGGCCACCATCGCCCACAGCGGCCCGTTTTCCGTGTTCCCCGGCATCGACCGCACCCTGACCCTGGTCGAGGGCGGCGGCGTGGTGCTGGACGTCGGCAATGAGCGCCGGGTGGCGCTGTCCGAGCGCGAGCCGGTGATCGCCTTCCCCGGCGAGAACCGGGTGCTGGCCACCGTCGACGGCGCCCCCACCACCGACTTCAACGTGATGACCCGGCGCGCCGTGTGCAACCACCAGCTGGAGCGGCGCAAGGTGCGCGACTTCTCCCAGCTGGAGCGGCGCAGCCCGACCACGGTGGTGTTCCTGGCCGAGGGCGAGAGCCTGACCCTGTCGAGCGTGAGCGAGCGCGTCTCGCTGGTGCGCTATGATGCGGTGGTGCTGGACAAGGACGATGTGTGGACGCTGGAGGCGGGCCACGCCACCGTGTTCATCGTCGATATTTTCCCCAACGAAGAGTAAGCAATGAGCGTGGAATGGGACCTGTTGATCACCAACGTCCACCTGGCCACCATGGTGGGCGAGGGCTATGGCGAGCTCCGCGACGCCGCCATCGCGGTCGATAACGGGCGCATCGCCTGGATCGGCCGCCGCGCCGACGCCGCCGCGGCGGGCAGCGCGGCGCTGGAGCACGATGCCGGCGGCTGCTGGCTGACCCCGGGCCTGGTCGACTGCCATACCCACATCGTGCATGCCGGCAACCGCAGCGACGAATTCGAGGCGCGCCTGAACGGCGCCAGCTACGAGGACATCGCGCGCGCCGGCGGCGGCATCATGTCCACCGTGCGCGCCACCCGCGCCGCCTCCGAGGAAGAGCTGCTGCGCCAGTCGCTGCCGCGCATCGCGGCGCTGCTGGCCGAGGGCGTGACCACGCTGGAAATCAAGTCCGGCTACGGCCTGTCGCTGGAATCGGAGGCCAAGATGCTGCGCGTGGCGCGCCGCGTGGCCACCGTGGTGCCGGTGGCGGTGCGCACCACCTTCCTCGGCGCCCACGCGCTGCCGCCGGAATTCAAGGACCGCGCCGACGATTACGTGGACGCGGTGATCGCCATGCTGCCGGCGCTGGCCGCCGACGGCCTGGCCGACGCGGTGGACGCCTTCTGCGAACGCATCGGCTTTACCGCCGCGCAAACCGAGCGCCTGTTCGCCGCCGCGCGCGCGCAGGGCTTGCCGGTCAAGCTGCACGCCGAACAATTGTCCGACCAGGGCGGGGCGGCGCTGGTGGCGCGCTACGGCGGGCTGTCGGCCGACCACCTGGAGCACCTGTCGGCCGAAGGCGTGGCCGCCATGGCCGCCGCCGGCACGGTGGCCGTGCTGCTGCCGGGCGCGTATTACTTCCTGCGCGACACCACGCCGCCGCCGGTGGCCGCCCTGCGCGCGGCCGGCGTGCCGATGGCGGTCGCCACCGACAACAACCCCGGCACGTCGCCAATGACCTCGCTGCTGCTGGCGATGAACATGGTGTGCACCTTGTGGCGTTTGACGCCGCGCGAAGCGCTGGCCGGCTGCACCATCCACGCCGCCCGCGCGCTCGGGCTGGACGGGGAAATCGGCACGCTGGAGGTCGGCAAGCGCGCCGACTTCGCGCTGTGGCAGATCGCGCGTCCGGCCGACCTGTGCTACGCCTTCGGCTACAACCCGTGCGTGGCCGTCGTCAACCACGGCGTGTGGCGCGACCCGGTCGTCGCCATCCCCGCCATCCCCGCCGTTGCCGCCATTCCCGCCGCCGCCAGCCTGGTCGCTGCCGCCGTGTCCCCCGCCGATCTCCCGCTCGCGGGCGCCTGACTTGCCGCGCCGCGCCGCCATCGTCGTCCTGGCCCTGGCGGCCTGCGCCGCCCTGATCGTACCCCGTGCCGCGCCGGTCGCCAGCGCGGCAGCCAGCACCGCCAGCGCCGCAGCCAGCGCCGCGGTCAGTGCGCCTGCCACCGCTGCCGCTGCCGTGCCACCGGCCGCCGCCGTACCCCTCGTCGCCTCGTCGCCGTCCGCCACTGCGCCACGTGCGTCCGCCACTGCGCCACATGCCGCCCCCGCCGCGCCGCCCGCCGGCACCGCGCAAACCGTCGGTGCCACGCCCAGCGGCGTCCTGCGGATTGGCTCGAAGCGCTTCACCGAGTCCTACATCCTTGGCGAACTGCTCGCCCAGGCCGCCGCACCCTACGCCCGCGTGGAGCACAAGCAAGGCCTCGGCAACACCGCCATCGTGCTGGCCGCCCTGAAGTCGGGCAGCATCGACATCTACCCCGAATACACCGGCACCATCAGCCTGGAAATCCTGAAGCACGCGCAACCGGCCACGCTGGAACAGATGCAGCGCGAACTGGCCACGCAAGGCCTGGGCGCCGCCATCCCGCTCGGCTTCAACAATAGTTACGCGCTGGCCGTTCGCGGCGACGCCGACGCCCCGCGCAAGCTGGGCGAACTGGCCGCCCGGCACGCGCTGCGCTATGGCCTGTCGCACGAATTCATCGGCCGCGCCGACGGCTGGCCCGGCCTGGCGCAGCGCTACGGCATCGGCGCCACGCCGCGCGGCCTCGATCACGGCATCGCCTACGAAGCCCTGGCGCAAAAGCAGGTCGACGTGATCGACATCTACGCCACGGACGCCAAGATCAGCCAATACGGCTTGCGCGTGTTGGACGACGACAAGGCATACTTCCCGCGCTACGACGCCGTGCTGCTGTACCGCCTCGACGCCGCTGAGCGTTTCCCCGCCGCCTGGCAGGCTTTGCGCGCGCTGGAAGGCCGCATCAGCGCGCCCGACATGGTCGCCATGAACGCCGCCGCCGAACTGCAAGGCCAACCCTTTGCTGCCATCGCCCGCGACTGGCTCGCGCGCCACCGCGCCGCTAGCGCCCCCGATGCCGCCAGCCCGGCGCGCCCGGCCGCCCCAGGCGCCACGGTGGCATTGCCGGTGGGCGCGGTTGCCCCCGTTGCGGCGCGAACGCTCTGGCAACGCCTGTTCGCCGACGACTTCTGGCCGCTGACCCGCCAGCACATCCTGCTGGTCGCGCTCTCCGTCGCGATGGCAAGCGCCATCGGCATCCCGCTTGGCATCCTCGCCGCCTACCGGCCCAGATTGCGCGAACCCGTGATGGCCGCAGCCGGCATCCTGCAAACCATCCCATCGCTCGCCCTGCTGGCGATGCTGATCCCCTTGCTGGGGACGATCGGCACCGTGCCCGCCCTGTGCGCACTGTTCGTCTACGCGCTGCTGCCGATCATCCGCAATACGTGCACCGGCATCAGCGGCGTTCCGCCGGGGCTCAAGCAGGCCGCGCAAGCATTGGGCCTGCACCCCATGCAGCGCTTGCGTGAAATCGAAATTCCCTTGGCCGCACCCGTGATGCTGGCCGGGGTCAAAACCGCCGCCGTCATGAGCGTCGGCACCGCCACCATCGCCGCCTTCATCGGCGCCGGCGGGTACGGCGAGCGCATCACCACCGGCTTGGCCGTGAACGACAATGCCATGATGTTGGCAGGCGCGCTGCCGGCCGCCGCCCTCGCCCTGCTCACGCAAGCGCTGTTCGAATGGCTGGAGAGGGGATTCAAAGGTTCAGCCGCCTCACGCGCAGCTGTTCAGCGACGCGGCTGACCTTGCCCATCATCAAATGTAAGCAAGAATCACTTTGCGGTAAAAATTTGTAAGTGACCGGGTAAGGTCGGGTGAGGGCGACTATATTGAAACCGTCGATTCATCTCCCCTCCCAACTGACACCTGGGTTTCGTATCCCTCGCCCGACCACACACGAGCCGCGAGGGATTTTTTTTGCCCATGCGGGAACTTCATTTGGTGAGGCAGATCAAAGCGTGTCTGGCTGAAAGGTGGACGATGGCATGACCACATCAGGAGCGTGCCATGGATACTGCCCCGCAGAGCGAGACCGAACGAATCCATAAGCTGGAGGTGAGGATGGAGGTTATGGCAAAAGAGCCCGACAACTTAAGGGCAGAGTTTCGTGCGGCGATCCTTGAGTCTGAAATGCGCATGAAGGAACACCTCGACCAGCGGTTTGTCCGGCTGGAAACACGCCTCGATTTTCTTTTCAAATTCGTCGTGGTGACGCAAGCGGCCGCGATGACCGGGATCGTCGGCCTTCTCGGCATTGCAGTCCGCTTGCTGTTTTCTGCTTAAGCGCCAGCCAACGATTGCAACGCCGGGCCCGTCACGCGGCACACACGCCAATCCGGCAGCACATCGGCCCCCATCTGTTCATAGAACTTGATCGCATTGACGTTCCAGTCCAGCACCGACCATTCGAAACGGCCGCACTGGCGCTCCACGGCAAGCTTCGCCAGCGCCACCAGCATTTGCTTGCCATAGCCAGCGCCGCGGCGGTTCTGCTTCACGTACAAGTCTTCCAGGTACAGGCCCTTCTTGCACAGGAAGGTGGAGAAATTGTGGAAGAACAGCGCGTAGGTCACCACTTCGCCGGACTCTTCCCCCACGATACCCTCGATGCCCGGCTTGGCGCCAAACAGTTCCTCGTGCAGCATGGCTTCGTCGGCCACCATCAAATGTTCCAGCTTCTCGAAAACGGCCAGTTCACGGATCATGGCCAGGATGGATGCCACGTCGTCCGGACGGGCAGGGCGGATATGCAAATTGCTCATGAAGCTTTCTTCAAAGGGTTAAGTTCAACAGGAGTGCTGCGGGCCGGCGCCGATGGCGCCTTGAGGGCCCAGGCCACGCTGGCGATGCACACCGCCATGCCCGCGATTTCCATCCAGCCCGGCCGGTAATGCTCGAGCCAGATGCTCATCAACACGGAAATCACCGGCGTCACCACGCCGATGTACACCGCCTTCTGGGTGCCGATGCGGTCGATCAGCGTAAAGAAGCAGGCGAACGCAATCACCGAGCCGCACAGCGACAGGTACAGCAAGCCGCCCCAGTAACGCGCGGTCGACGGCATCACGAACGGGTCCCCACGCAGCACCGCCAGCAGGGCTACCAGCAAGGTGCCCCATAACATGCCCCAGGCCATGGTCAACAGCACATTCGATTCGTGCTGGCGGACCTTGACCACCAGCGTGTTGCCGACCGCGCTCGCAATGGTCGCGCCCAGCGCCAGGCCGAGGCCGAGCAGCAAATGCCCTTCGCCGCCGGCCAGCATGTCGCGCAGCGATTCGCTGATGGCGTGGTAGAACAGCATGACCACGCCGCCCACCGCGACGGCGCCCGCCGCCCAGGTGCGCAGGGTCAAGGGCGTGCCGAAAGCGATCCGGCTCAGGATCGGGTTCCAGAACACCATCAGCGCGAACAGCACCGCCACCAGGGCCGACACCACATGCTGCTCGGCGAAATAGGTGCCAATATAGCTGAGGCCAAAACTGCAGCAGCCCTGCAGGATGGTCCAGCGCTGCGCCGCCCACGGCAGGCGCAATTTGTCGCCGCGCGCCAGGCACCAGGCAAACAGCACGCTCGAGGCCAGGGCGAAACGGTAGACGATGGAAACGGTGGGAGCGATATCGCCCAGCTGCAAGGTGATGGCCCAGAAGGTGGAACCCCAGATCAGGCAGGCGACAATGAAGAGTAGTGGAGAAGGCATCCCGCCAGTATAAGTGTTTCTTTGATGCAGCGCAGGCGGCTGCCAAGGGCCGGGGCGGTGGCGTCCCCGGCCGTTCGCCGGCAGGTTTCAATAGGCCAGGTTCAGGCGGCGGTACAGCACGCCCAGCACGAACAAGGGGCCGATCAACAGGAAGCGCAAGTCGTCGAAGAAGGAGGGTTTCTTGCCTTCGATCTTATGGCCGATGAACTGGCCGATCCAGGCCAGCACAAAGATCACGATACTCAGCGGCAGCACCGCGCCTGGCGGCAAGGCTGTCAGCACGGTCAGCATCAGCGCCGACATCAGCAGCATGCCGAAGGCGAAATTGCGCGACAGCTTGAAGTAATAAGCCATGGCAACGACGACCAGGGCCGTCGCCAGCCAGGGATGGATGGCCCAGATCAAGCCCAGCAGGCTGAACACGATCAACGGCACGCAGACGCAGTGGATCGCCTCATTGGCGGGATTCATGTGGCTTTCGCTGTACTTGGCCAGCAGGGTATCGATGGCGCGTTCATCGGACATGGTTGGTCTCCGGACTGTGATTATTTGTTTAGCACTACCGTTCGATTCTACACCTGAAGTGCCGTTAAAATGCACACATGGAACGTAAACGATGCTTTGATCCCGTGGTCGACGAGCGCACCCGTCTGCTGCTGCTGGGCAGTCTGCCGGGCGAGCAGTCGCTGGTGCTCCAGCAATACTACGGGCACCAGCAAAACAAGTTCTGGGAGCTGCTGGGTGCCGTGATCGGCGCCGACTTGCGGGCCATGGCCTATGATGCCCGCCTGGCGACCCTGCTGGCGCATGGCGTCGGCCTGTGGGATGTGGTGGCGGAAGCCCACCGCCAGGGCAGTCTGGACAGCAATATCCGGGCGCGCGACGACAACGACTTGCTCGGCTTGCTGGCGCGTTATCCAAATATCAAGGCCATCGGCTTCAATGGCGGCACGGCGGGCAAACTCGGGATCAAGGTCCTGGGGGCACGCGCCGCGGCCTATCAAATAGTGGCGCTGCCATCGAGCAGCCCGGCATATACGTTGCCTTATGCGGAAAAGGCCGTGCAGTGGCAAGCCTTACAGCCCATCTTGCAGACGCATCGCCCGGCCGCTTGACTCTTTGTCGGTAATCGTGCGTCACAGAAACTTCTTCTTGGATAGACTGCGCCCATTATTCTAGGAGAAAAACATGAAAAAACTCTTCGTCCATTTCCTGCTGTCGGCCTTCGTCGTGGTGGGCTTCGAACAGAATGCCCAGGCGGCCATGATCGGTACCGCACAGGTGGCGGCGGCCGAGGCAGGGGCGCAGGCGCGTGCCCGCCTGGCCAGCACATTGCAGCGCGCCGACGTGAAGGCGGCGCTGGAACGCCAGGGCATCGCCCCGGAGACGGCGCAAGCCCGCGTCGCTGCGCTCAGCGATGCTGAAGCGGCAGCGCTGGCGCAGCAGGTCGACACCCTGCCGGCCGGCGGTGATGGCGTGGTCGGTGCCCTGGTCCTGATCTTCGTGGTGCTGCTGGTGACGGACATCCTCGGCTTGACCAAGGTGTATCCCTTCACTCGTTCGATGCGCTAATGACGCAGCGCCTGCTTGCGTTGGCGCTCGCGCTCCTGCTGCTGGCAGGCTGCGCGAGCCAGACCCGGGCGCTGTTGGCAGCGCCGCGGGCCGGCCCGCAGCAGCAGGAGCTCAGCGCAACACCTTTCCACGCCCAGGAGCGTTACCAGTGTGGCCCGGCCGCGCTGGCGATGGTGCTGGGCGCGGCGGGGATCGCGACGCCGCCGGAAGCCTTGGTGGACGAAGTCTATCTACCGGGGCGTGAAGGCAGCCTGCAAATCGAATTACTGGCCGCCGGGCGCCGCCATGGCGCTTTGAGCGTGCCCATCGCCCCGCGCCTGGAAGCACTGCTGGCCGAGCTTGACGCTGGCCATCCCGTGCTGGTGCTGCAGAACCTGAGCTTGCCGATCGCGCCGAAGTGGCACTATGCGGTGGTCATCGGCTATGACATCGGCCGCGGCGAAGTCATCCTGCGTTCCGGCACCACCCGGCGCATGACGATGCCGCTTTCCACTTTCGAACACACCTGGTCGCGCAGCGGCTTCTGGGGCATGGTGGCGCTGGCGCCCGGCCAATTGCCGGCCTCGGCCAGCCTGGCGGAGCTGCAGCCCGCACTGATCGCCTATGAAAAGGCGGCGCCACCGATGTCTTCACATTTGGCCTACCGCGCCGCCCTGCGGCGCTGGCCGGACACCCTGGCCTTGCAACTCGGCCTGGGCAACAGCGCCTACGCGGGCGGCGACCGCAAAGCCGCTGCCGAGGCTTTCCGCCGCGCCGCTGCGGCACATCCGAGCCACGGCGCCGCCTTCAATAACCTGGCCGTGGTGCTGGGCGAACTGGGCCAACTCGACGAGGCACGCGCCGCGGCCCAGACTGCCATCGCGCTGGGCGGCCCATGGCGCGACGAGGCACAGGCAACCTTGCAAGAGCTGCGGAAACAGGCTGTGTCGCGCTAGACGCACTTTGCATGCGACCGGCGTCGATTCCGCCGCCGCTCGTTCGTCGTTATCCCTGGAGGGGCGGCAAATCCGCCCTTGGACCGCCAACAGGAGAACACGATGACACCCACCATTACAGCATTCGAACGCTCGCCGGACGGCGGCATGGGATTGGCGCGTGATACGCGCGTGCGCTGGGCGCTGGAGGAAGTTGGCCAGCCCTATGCAGTGCGCCCCGTTTCCTTCGCCGCAATGAAGGAGCCGGCGCATTTGGCTTTGCATCCGTTCGGCCAGATTCCAACCTGGCAGGATGGGGATCTGGTGCTGTTCGAGTCGGGTGCGATCGTTTTCCATATTGCCTCGCGCTATCCGGGTCTGTTGCCGGACGACGCCAATGCCCGCGCCCGTGCGGTGACGTGGATCTTCGCCGCACTCAACACGGTCGAGCCGCCCATCCTGGAACTTGCCGTCGCCAAGTTCCAGGAAGGCGATAAACCGTGGAGCAAGCAGCGCATGCCGCTGATCGTGGACCGTATCGGCCATCGGCTGAACCAGCTCACCGCACGGCTCGGGGACGCTGAATGGCTGGACGGCGAATTCAGCGCGGGCGACTTGATGATGATTTCCGTGCTGCTCAGGCTCAAACCATCGGGCTTGCTGAAGGAATTCCCCCATCTTGCCGCCTACGTGGCCCGTGGTGAAGCGCGTCCCGCCTACCAGCGCGCGTTTGCCGCCCAATTGGCGTTCAACACCGGCAAGCCAACGGCGGGCTGACGCCAGCGCGGTCGTGAGGATGGTGTTATGATTTTCTTAAATGAAAATCGAAATGCCTACACGGGATGGTGGCGCCGCGGACACGCCGCCGCAGCCATTGCCCCTCATCGCCGCCTGGCTGGCGGCACGTTCCATTGCACGCGGCCTGCCGCCGCCGGTTGCCGAACATGGCGGCTACCGCGTCGACACCAATACGGCGGATGAAATCGTACGCTGGGTCTATCCGGCGGTCGTGCCAAGCCTGTCGGCGCTGGCGCGGATGATTGACCAACCAGGCCATATGGTCAAAGCTTGCGCCGCGCCGGACGTGTTGGGCGCCGCCCTGCCTGCCGGTTGGGTGGTTGAGGAACCGGGCTACTTCATGGCCGGGCCGGCGGTCCCGCTTGCGCCGCCCGCCTGCCCAACGGGCTATACGCTCGACGTCGAACGCATCGGCGCGGTCACACAGGTCCGCATCGTCGCGGGCGGTGGCGATCTGGCCGCCAGCGGTTATGCGGCGGAGACGGAAGACGCCTTCATTTACGACCGCATTGTCACGGCGCCCAGCCACCGGAGGCGTGGCCTCGGCCGCCTGGTCATGGCGGCGCTGGGACAGGCCAGGATGCGCGCAGCGGCGCCTGAACTGCTGGTGGCCACGGAAGAGGGGCGGGCCCTGTATGAGACGCTGGGGTGGCGCACCTTATCCATCTTCTCCACCGGCGCGCTGCCGGGCCGCTGTCCTGCCCCATGAAAATCGGCATGCTCACCTGGGGCAGCCACGGCGACATCCGTCCCTTCCTTGCCCTGGCCGACGGTTTGCAACGCGATGGACATGACGTCCATCTGGTGATCACCAGTCTCGAAGCGGATACTTACAACGGTATCAGGTCCGCTGCCGGCGCCAGGATTACGACCCTGACGCCGCACACCTTCAGTGCCGAACAGGCGGTGCGCCTGAGCGAAGCGACGTACCGCATCGGCGACCCCATGAAGCAGATGGCAACGCTGCTGCGCCACGCCTTCGCGCCTGCCGAAGACGCGATGTTCGACGCCGCGCAGCGCCTGTGCGCCGAGTCGGACCTGCTGGTTGGCCACTACTTCATGCATCCGCTGCAGATTGCGGCTGAACATGCCGGCAAGCCTTACGTCAGCGTCCTGTTAAGCCATGCCGGCGTGCCGAGCGACCACGTCAACCCGACCGGCCTCTCGATATTGGGCAAACCCGGCAACCGTGTGCTGTGGTGGTTGACGCGTACCTTGCTGAACCGCACGCTGCGGCATTATCCGGACCGGCTGCGCCGCCAACTGGGCATGCGGCCGATGGGCGACATCGTCTCGGAAGTGTGGGTTTCGCCCTACCTGGCCCTGGTGGCGGTCAGCCCGCAGATTTGCGCGCGGCAGCCCGACTGGCCGGATTCGGTCCAGGTGTGCGGCTTCCTCGACCGTCCCAATTGCGGGCTGGAAGGTGCGCTGCCCCCTGCCATGGCGGATTTCCTGGCGGCGGGGGAGGCACCGGTTTTCATGACCTTCGGCAGCTGGATGCCAAGGGATGTGGCGGGGCAGTCGGCCGCGCTGCGGCTGCTGACCGAGGCGGCGCGGCTGGCGGATTGCCGCGCCATCATCCAATGCCACGATTGGCAGGCTTGCGGTTTCCATTCCGACCACCAGGTGCTGTATATCGCGGCGGCGCCGCACCAGCAAATCTTCCCGCATTGCCTGGCGATCGTGCATCACGGCGGCGCGGGCACGACACAATCGGCGACCCAGGCGGGCAAGCCTTCGATCGTCGTGGCCCACATCAGCGAGCAGGAACATTGGGGCCGCGAGCTGCAGCGTGTCGGCGTCGCGTTCAGGCCGCTTAAGCGGCGCAGTGTGACAGCCGCCGCGTTGGCGTCGCAGATCCGCCGCCTGCGCCATTCGCCCGCCATGACCGATCGCGCCGGCGCGATCGCGCAAGCCATGCGCAACGAGGATGGCGTGGCGCAGGCCGTACGGCAGATCGGCCTGCGCAGCCGCCGCGAATCCGTTTGACGCGCCGCCGCTCGACGCGCACACGAAAAATGCGCTGGCGGCGGGCGCCACGCGGCAGGAATTGGCGGAAGTGGTGTTCATTGCGGCGGCGCTGCGGGCCGGCGCGGCGGTGGGGCATGGCCTGCTGGCCATGAAACAGGCCGGCGACAGCCGGCCCGGGGAGGAAGCTCAGCGGTAGAAGGCTTCCACCTTGCCTTTCAGCTTGATCAGCATCGGCTGGCCGCGGCGGTCCTTGGCCGTTGCGTGCTGGACCTTGATCCAGCCTTCGCTGATGCAGTATTCCTCGACGTCAAAGCGTTCCTTGTCGTTGAATTTGATGCCAATGTCATGCTCGAACACGGCGGCCACGTGGTGCGGGCTGCGCGGGTCGATCGACAGATGGTCCGGGAGTTCTGGGCGGGTAGTATCGTTCATGGGGCGGGATTATACCGGAAGCCGGACGCGCGCTGCTGCCGCGCCACCTTCACGCGGCCTGCGCGAATTGCGCCTGCAGGAAGGTCGCGATCTTCTGCTGCGTGGTGGGCAGGTAGGGGATGTTCAGGTGGTCGGAATCGGGGATGATTTCGTCGTGATGCAGGCAAGCGAGCTTGCTGACCAGTTCATTGGTGTGCGAGTGCGGCACGATATCGTCGCTGGCGGCGCGCAACACATAGGTGGGTGCGGCCAGCTGCGCGGCATGCTTGACCGATTCGAAGCGGTGCTGCAGCAGCATCGACACCGGCAGCGCTGGGAATTTGCGCTGCGCCAGCGCCAGGATCGAATCGTAAGGCGTGATCAGCACCGTGGCCTGCACCCGGCGCTGCAGCGCCGCCTGCACCGCCACGCCCGAGCCAAGGCTGCGGCCCACCACGGCAATGCGGGTGGGATCGACCTTGTGGTGCTTGCAGAGCCAGTCGAGCTGCATGCAGGCGTCGGCCACCAGCAATTGTTCGCCCGGTTCACCATGCGAATTGCCATAGCCGCGGTAGTTCAGCGTCAGCACCGTCATGCCGGGGAACAGGTTGCCGGCGTCGCGCACCAGCCACGAGACTTCTTCCGAGCGCCCGCCGAAATACACCACGGCAGGCCGCACGCCCGGTTCGCGCGGCGTCATCAGCCAGCCGGCCAGACGCGTGCCGTCGGCGCCGCGCAACACGATGGCGCGCGTGCGGTGGCCGCTGCTGCGCGGACTTTCCACTTCGCGCTTGACGGTGGGATTGAACAGCAGCTTGCGCTGGCCAGCCATGAGCAGGGCCGTCAAGCCGGCCCAGACAAAGCCCACGGCGCCCGCGGCGGCCGCCATTTTGCGTGAATTGCTCATGCTTTTCAGTGTAGTCTTATTGTTGAGAGTGCACAGTGAAGTAACGCACCAATGTCAGATTGCGGCAACACAGTTAAAAGGATGACCATGCCCAGCACCGATCCGCGCATCGACGCCTACATCGCCAACGCGGCCGACTTCGCCCAGCCCATCCTGGCCTACCTGCGCGAAATGATCCACGCGGCCTGCCCCAAGGTTGAGGAAACCATCAAGTGGGGCATGCCGCACTTCGAGTACCAGGGATTGCTGTGCAATTTCGCCAGCTTCAAGCAGCATTGCGCTTTCGGCTTCTGGAAAGGGGAGCTGTTGCTGGCCGCGGAGGACGACAAGGGCCGGGAAGCCATGGGCCAGTTCGGCCGGATCACCTCCATCAAGGACTTGCCCCCGAAGAAAGTCCTGACCGCCTACATCAGGAAAGCCATGAAGCTGAACGAGGAAGGCGTGAAAGTGGCGCGCGCCAAGCCGGCGGCGCGCGAACTGGTGGTGCCGGACTACTTCATCGCCGCGCTGGAAGCCAATCCGGCCGCGTATGAAGTCTTCAACGGTTTCCCGCCCAGTGCCCAGCGCGATTACTGCGATTGGCTGACCGATGCCAAAACCGAGGCCACGCGCGGCAAACGCATGGCCCAGGCGGTGGAGTGGATTGCCGAGGGCAAACGGCGCCACTGGAAATACGAATCCTGCTAAGGCAGCGCGGGGCGCGCGCCTGATGCGCAGATCCGCTGCGGCACGGCCGCCAGCGGGGGGCTTAGGGCATGACCATCAGCTGCAGCCCCGACGCCGTGCCCGGCGCATGGTACACGCGCTGGGTGGCCTTGACGAAGTCTTCCGGCTTGGCTTGCGGGATGCTGGTGAAGGTTTGCGGGTTCAGGTCCACCAGCGGGAACCAGCTGCTCTGCACATGCACCATGATGCGGTGGCCGCGGCGGAAGGTGTGGTGGACGTCGCCCAACTGGTAGCTGAGCGGCTCCACCTTGCCGGGTACGAAGGGCGCGGGCTGCTCGAAGCTGTTGCGGAACTTGCCGCGCAAGGGATTGCCGCGCACCAGCTGCTGGTAGCCGCCCATTTTCACCGCTGGCGGCGGCGTGTCCTTGTGCTTGGCCTCTTCCTTGTCCTGCGGGTAGTCGGCCGGGTAAACGTCGATCAGCTTGACCACGAAGTCGCTGTCGGTGCCGCTGGTCGAGACGAACAGCTTGGGTGTGACCGGCCCGGCCACGGTGACGTCTTCTTCCAGCACCTCGCTCTGGTACACCAATACGTCGGGACGGGTCGAGGCGAAACGCTGGTCGGACACCATGTATTCGCGCGGCACGCCGGTTGCCGGGTAGCCGATGAACGGCACCGGCTTGCGCGGGTCGCTGACGTATTCGTCGAAGCCGGCGCCGACCGCCGGCTGTTGCCAGCTCAGGGTGCCGTTCGGCCCCAGGTACAGCATCTTCGGCCTGGCCTGCACGGGCGGCCAGGCAGTGTACTGGCGCCACACATTGGTGCCGGTTTCGAAGGTGTTGACGGCGGCGATCGGCTGCGCCGGTTTCACACCCTTCAATTGCTCCTCGAAGAAGGGGAACAGCAGCTTCTTGTTGAAATGCTCGCTGGTCTTGCTGTCGAATTTCACATGGCCCAGGCGCTTGCCTTCGCCGCTGGCCCAGCCGCCGTGCACCCAGGGGCCGACCACCAGGCCGTTGAAAATGCCCGGATTGTTCTTGCCGATGGCGCGGTAGGTGGAGAACGGGCCTTGCGGGTCTTCCGCATCGAACCAGCCGCCCACGGTCAGTACGGCGGCCTTGATGTTCTTCAGATGCGGCGCCAGGTTGCGCGACTTCCAGAACTCGTCGTAGGTGTCGTGCTCGATGGTCGGCTTCAGGTAGGCTTGCTGCTTCGCTTCCATGCCGGCAAGGATATTCGACAGCGTCAGGCGCTGCTGGAAATAGTCGTAGCCGCTGGTGGTGCCGTACTCGAAATCGCTCCAGGTCTTGGGCAGCGGCGTCGGGTTCTTTTCCTCGGTGAAGGCGGCATAAAAGTCGAAGTTCGCCGCCAGCATGAAGGCCCCGCCATGGTAGGAGTCGTCGCCCATGTATAGGTCGGTGATCGGCGCCTGCGGCGAGGCGGCCTTGATGGCCGGGTGCGAATCGATGATGCTGGCCGAGGTATAGAAGCCGGGGTAGCTGATGCCGTAGATGCCGACCTTGCCATTGTTGTTGGCCACGTGCTTGAGCAGCCAGTCGACGGTGTCGTGCATGTCGCGGCTTTCATTGCCTTCCCCCGCTTCCAGGCGGGACTTGGCATGCGGCGTCATTTCCTGCCACTTGCCTTCGGACATGTAGCGGCCGCGCACGTCCTGTTTGACGAAGATGTAGCCGGCATCGCTGAATTCTGCCGAGGGACCCAGGCGGCGCGGATAGAAGTCGACCCCGTATTGCAACTGGTCGTCGACGTTCACGCCGGCGCTGTAGGGCGTGCGTTCGATCAGGAAGGGGTACGTCTTGCTGGCATCCTTCGGCACGTAGACGGCCGTGAACAGGCGTACGCCGTCGCGCATCGGGATGCGGAATTCGTACTTGGTGTAGGAAGAGCGCAGGTCCGGTTTTTCTTCAGGTGCCGCCTGGGCGGCGCCTGCGAAGGCCAATGCGAGGGAAAGGGCGAGGGGAGTGAATTTGTGCAGCATGGATCCTTATGGGGTTTGCTATGCGGTGCCAGGGCCCAACACGCTGCGCGTGTCAGGACCTGGCACCGGGGTTATTTAGAT
>CAMLRG010000032.1 GCA_946482335.1 uncultured Duganella sp.
CATCGTGTCAGACCCCGCGGGTCTGACACGGGTTTACCGGTTTGGCATCAAGACTTCGGCAAACCGCCCAGCAAGGCAGCCACCTTCTGCTTCGGCTTGGCCGGCGCGGCCGGTGCGGCGGCGACCGGGGCGCCATTGCTGCGGCTCGGCTCATACGGCTTCAGGAACCATGGATCGACCTTCTCGCGGCGCGGCGCGGCCGACGGGCCGCGCGGGGCCGAGCGGTCGACCTGCGTGCGGTCGCGGCGGCGGTCGCCGTGGCGCTCGTCGCTGCGGAAGCCGCCCGGCACGAAGCCTTCCAGCGTGCCGCGCGGGACGGTCTGCTTGATCAGCTTTTCGATGTCGGTCAGCAGGCGTTCATCCTTGTCCGAGTAAATCGAGATCGCGTCGCCGGAAGCGCCGGCGCGGCCGGTACGGCCGATGCGGTGCACATAGTCTTCCGCGTTGTACGGCAGGTCGAAGTTGATCACGCACGGCAGGTCGGAAATATCCAGGCCGCGCGCCGCCACGTCGGTGGCCACCAGCACGTCGATCTCGCCCTTTTTGAAGGCGTCCAGCGCCGCCATGCGTTCCTGCTGCGTCTTGTCGCCGTGGATAGCGGCGGCCTTCATGCCTTCCGCGGCCAGGCCGCGCGCCAGGCGCGAGGCGCCGATCTTGGTGTTGGAGAACACGATCACCTGCTTCAGCTCGCGCTGGCGCAGGATGTGGGCGACGGCGTCGCGCTTGTGGTCTTCGTTGACCTTGTACACCACCTGGGTCACCTTGTCGGCGGTGGCGTTGGAGCGCGCCACTTCGATGGTGACCGGGTCGGTCAGGAAGCTGGACGCCAGCTTCTTGATCTCCGGCGAGAAGGTGGCCGAGAACATCAGGTTCTGGCGCTTCTTCGGCAGCAGGTTGATGATGCGCTGCAGGTCGGGCAGGAAGCCCATGTCCAGCATGCGGTCGGCTTCGTCCATCACCAGCATCTGCACCTGGCCCAGCGAAATGTTCTTTTGCTCCACGTGGTCCAGCAGGCGGCCCGGGGTGGCGATCACGATTTCCACGCCGCTGCGCAGCTTTTCCGTCTGCGGCTTCATGTCCATGCCGCCGAACACCACGGTCGAGCGCACCGGGGTGTGCTTGCAATAGGCAGCCACGTTT
The DNA here is from genome assembly GCA_946482335.1 of uncultured Duganella sp. The sequence continues at coordinate 1,141 of CAMLRG010000032.1, forward strand.
TCCGCCACCTGCACCGCCAGTTCGCGCGTCGGCGCCAGCACCAGGGCGCGCACCGGGTGGCGCGCCGGGCTCATCGACGTATTCGCGTGGGCCAGCAGCAGCTGGATGATCGGCAGGGAGAAGCTGGCCGTCTTGCCGGTACCGGTCTGGGCGGCGCCCATCACGTCGCGGCCCTGCAGCAGGATCGGGATCGCTTTCGCCTGGATCGGCGTCGGGTGCACGTAACCCTGGTCGGTCAGCGCGCGCAGGATTTCCGGCGCCAAGCCGAAATCGGCGAACTTTACTTGCTCAGGGGTATTCTCAATATCAGGCATACAATTCTTTAGATAACAACGGCCAACCCCGCATGATACCCGAGAACGACGGCAAAGCGCATGGAATGGGGCTTGGCAACGGTAAATTATTGCTGGGATGGAAGCTATAATGTAACTAAATGAATGCTACCCACGCCCGCGGCTGGCACTTAGGCCGCATGATTTGCCTGCTGATCCTGGCAGGCAGCCTGTTTTCCGCCATCGCCGAGGCGGCCCCGTCTTTGCGTTTCCGCAAGCTCGGGCCGCTGGGCAACGATGAACCGTCAATGCTGTCTTTACTGCAAGACCGGCGCGGTTTCATGTGGGTCGGCACCCAGTCCAACGGCCTGTACCGCTATGACGGTTACCGCGCCACCCGCTACCGCAGCAAGGCGGGCGATGCGCGCAGCCTGCCGCACAATCGGGTGGCGGCCTTGTATGAAGATGGCCAGGGCCGGCTGTGGGCCGGCACCCAGGATGGGCTGGCGCGCTTCAATCCCGAAAGCAATGATTTCACTACCTTCCTGCCGCCCAAGGCCGCCAACAATGGCCGCATCATCAAGGCTATCGTGCCGGATGGCAAGCAGGGCATGTGGCTGGCGACCTGGGGCGGCTTGCAGCATTTCACGCCGGCGACGGGCCAGTTCGTCCAGTACGTGCACGACCCGGCCCGCCCCGGCAGCCTGGCCGGCAATGACTTGAACGCGCTGGCGGTGGATGCGCAAGGCGGCGTCTGGGCCGGCACCTGGCCGGGCGGGCTCGATTACCTGGCGCCCGGCGCCAGCGAGTTCGAGCATCGGCGCGTGGACAAGGGCCGGGACCCGAATGCGCGCACCAACATCGTGCGCGCCCTGCAGTTCGACCGCCACGGCATGCTGTGGATCGGCACCGAGGCCGGCGTGCTGCGCTGGGACACCCGCAAGCCCTGGGACAGCCGCGAAAGCGTGCCCTCGCCCGACAGCCGCGTCACCAGCTTTTACGTCGACCGCGACGGCATCTTGTGGGCCACCACCCTGTCGGCCGGGCTGCTGCGCTGGGATGCTGCGGCGCAGCGCTTCGACCAGTACAGCCATGACAGCGACGACGCCTACTCCCTGCCCGGCGACAACCTGCGCGCCATGATGCAAGACCGCGGCGGCGTGCTGTGGATCGCTTCCTTCACCGATGGCATTGCCCTGGTCAACCTGGGCAGCCGCGGCTTCACCCGCTACCTGCCTTACCGCCTCGATGGACGCCATGGCCGCGCCAACAATGCCTTGCTGAGCCTGGAGGACGGGCCGCAGGGCACGGTCTGGGTCGGCGGCAACCTGGGCATGGCCCTGTTCGACCCGATGCGCGGCGCCGTGCTGCGACGCTACCAGGCCGAGGACCGGCCAGGCTCCCTCAGCAACAATATCGTGTACAGCCTGTACCAGCAGCCGCAGGGCCCGCTGTGGGTGGGCACCGCCAACGGCTTGAACCGGCTGGACCCGCGCACCGGCACCTTTCAGGTGGTGCGCTTCGGCAACACGGCCAGCGATTTCATCAACGCCATCGCCCCCGGCCGGGATGGCGTGCTGTGGCTGGGCACAGGCAACAGCCTGGTGCGCTACGATACGCTGCGCCGGCGTTCGACCCTGTACGTCCACGATCCGCAGGATCCGCACAGCCGCAGCGTGGACGGCACCAGCGTGGTGCTGGAAGACCGCAAGGGGCGGGTGTGGATGGGGTCGGAATTCAATGGCGGCGGCCTCGACCTGCTGGACCCGGCCAGCGGCAAGTTCCGCCATCTGCGCGCCGGCGGCCCCGAGGGCATGGTCGGCGACAACGTCACCGCCCTGCACGAGGATGCCGATGGGCGGCTGTGGATCGGCACTTCGCATGGCATGCTGCAGCTGGAGGAAGGCGCGGAGGGCGCCCTGCGCCTGCGCTCGCACGCTGCCGCCATCCAGCAGCACAAAGCCCTGGCCATCCAGTCCGACGCCAACGGCAAGATCTGGATCAGTACGCTGGCCGGCCTGTACCGCTTCAATCCCAGCAATGGCTCGGCCCAGCTGTTTACCGTGGCCGACGGCATGACCGGCGGTTTCACCACCAATGCCTCGGCGCCCGGCGCCCAGGGCCGCCTGTATTTCGGCGGCGTGCACGGCATGACGGGCGTCGACCCGGAGCGGGTGCGCAGCGCCTCGGTGCCGCCGCAAGTGGCCATCACCGACGTCAAACTGTTCAACCATTCACTGAGCGAAGGCCGCTTCCGCGACCAGGCCCGGCTGGAAGGGCCCCTGACCGCCCCGACCGGCCTGGTGCTGTCCTCGCAAGCGACCGCGTTCACGCTCGAATTTGCCGCCCTGCATTACACCGAACCGTCGCAAAACCGTTATGCCTACCAACTGGAAGGCTTCGACCCCGACTGGCAGGAAACCGATGCCGAGCGCCGCGTGGCCACCTACACCAACCTCGACCCGGGCCACTATGTGTTCCGCGTGCGCGCCGCCAACCACCATGGCAGCTGGAGCGAACAAGCCGCCACGCTGGACGTGACCATCACACCGCCCTTCTGGCAAACCACCTGGTTCCGCGTCGGCACCGCTGTGCTGGTGGTGGGCGGGCTGTGGAGCCTGTACCATTGGCGCATCCGCCGCCTGACGCGCCACCAGGCCGAGCTCGAGCACCTGGTGACGGCCCGTACCGCCGAGCTGGAAGCCTCCAACCGCAAGCTCGAAGCGCTCAGCATGACCGACGGCTTGACCGGCGTCAGCAACCGGCGCGGCTTCGACCTGGCGCTGCAAGCCGAATGGCGGCGCGCCCTGCGCACCGGCCAGCCGCTGGCGCTGTCGATGCTGGATGTGGACTACTTCAAGAAATACAATGACCGTTATGGCCACCTGGCCGGCGACGCCACGCTGCGCACGGTGGCCGGGCTGATCACCGAGCACGGCCGGCGCAGTTCGGACCTGGTGGCGCGCTATGGCGGCGAAGAATTTGCCTTGCTGTCGGTGGCCACGTCCGGCGCCGACGCGATCGGCGTGGCCCAGGTCGTGTGCAACGAGCTGGAGCGGCTGAACTTGCCGCACGAAGCTTCGCCGTTCGGCCACGTGACGATCAGCATTGGCGTGGCGGTGCTGGTGCCGACCGAGCACAGCCGCCCTGAACAATTGGTCCGCATGGCCGACGAAGCGCTGTACCGCGCCAAACAGCGCGGCCGCAACCAGGCCCTGCTGGCGCTGGATGAATAACGATGAGCAATACCGCCCCACCCGACGACCCCATGCCGCAGCCCCCGGCCGAGCCCGGCCCGGACGACTGTTGCCACAGCGGCTGCACCTGGTGCGTGCTCGACCTCTACTACGAAGACTTGGAGCGCTACCGCGCCGCCCTCGCCGCCTGGCAAGCCCGCCATCGCTCTTGAAATGAAAGTCGGGGTCAGCTCTGGCTTCTCAAGGAGTTTTGCGCTTCGCGCAGTGCGCGAATGTCCGGTTGCCAGAGCTGACCCCGACTTTCAATTGTGAGTGAGCGTACGGAAGCGGCCGGCCGGCCCCGCTAGCATCGGGGCATGGAACAGCAGAGCCAATCATGGCTGGACAAGCTCGGGCCCGGCCTGGTGGCGGGGGCCGCCGATGACGATCCCAGCGGCATCGCCACCTATTCGCAGGCCGGGGCGCAATTCGGCTTCGGCATGCTGTGGCTCGGGCTGTTCACCTATCCGCTGATGGTGGGCATCCAGGAAACCAGCGCGCGCATCGGCCGCACCAGCGGGCGCGGGCTGGCGGCGAACATGCGCCGCTGTTATCCGGCCTGGCTGCTGTACACCGTGGTCAGCCTGCTGCTGTTCGCCAATACCGTCAATATCGCGGCCGACCTGGCCGCCATGGGCGATGCGCTGCGCCTGGTGGCGGGCGGCCCGGCGCAATGGTATGCGTTGGGCTTCGGCGTGCTGTCGGTGCTGCTGCAAGTGTTCATCCCCTACCACCGCTACGCGCGCCTGCTCAAGTGGCTGACCCTGGCGCTGCTGGCCTATGCGGCGACGGCGCTGGTGATCGACGTGCCGTGGCGCGAAGTCGTCGTGCGCACCTTTTCGCCACATATCGAATGGACAGCCGAATACCTGACCACCATGGTGGCGGTGTTCGGCACCACCATCAGCCCTTATCTGTTTTTCTGGCAGGCTTCGCAGGAAGTCGAGGAGTTGCAGGCCGACCCGCAGGCCGAACCGCTGAAGCGCGCGCCACGCCAGGTGCGGCCGCAACTGCGCCGCATCAAGCTCGATACGGCCATCGGCATGGGGTTCTCGAACCTGGTGGCGTGGTCGATCATGCTGACCACGGCGGTCACGCTGCATGCGCATGGCATCTTCGAGGTCGGGTCGTCGGCGCAGGCGGCGGCGGCGCTGCGGCCGATCGCGGGCGAGCTGGCGTTCGCGCTGTTCGCGCTGGGCATCATCGGCACCGGCTTGCTGGCCATCCCCGTGCTGGCGGGATCGGCGGCCTATGCCATGGCGGGCGCCTTCAACTGGCGCAGCGGCCTGGAACTGGAACCGCTGGCCGCGCGCAAGTTCTACGGCATCATCGCGGCCGCCACGCTGGCCGGCGTCGGCATCGGCTTCCTGCCGCTGGACCCGATGCGGGCGCTGTACTGGAGCGCGGTGATCAACGGCGTGGTGGCGGTGCCGGTGATGGTGGTGACCATGCTGCTGTCGACCCGGCGCGGGGTGATGGGCGAAGTGACCCTGTCGCGCCGCCTGCGCATCCTCGGCTGGTCGTGCACGGTGGTGATGGCGCTGTCGGTGCTGGCCATGTTCGCCAGCATGGTAAGCTAGCGCGCATGGATAAACGACATTTCCTGCTGGCCTTCGCGGCCACCCTGGCCGCCCCCGCCCTGCCCGTGCTCGCCGCGGAGCCGGAGCGCGAGCCGCGCGCCTTCCCGCCGAACACCAGGCGCGGCAAGATGACGCCCGGATGGGCGCCGGACATCACCCTCGACGGCAAGCCGCGCCAGCTGTCGCCGGCCGCGCGCATCTTCAGCGAGGAGAACCTGACCGTGGTGCCGGGCTCCCTGCGCGAGAAGGACATCATCGTCAACTACACGGAAGACATGAACGGCAATATCGACCGGGTATGGATCCTCACGCGCGCCGAAGCGCGGCTGCCGGCGCCCAACGCGCGTTGACGTATGCGGCGGCGCCTGCTTGCCTTGGCCCTGATGCTGACGGCAGCACTGCCCGCCGGCGCCGGGCCGACGCCGGTCAATGCCTATAACAGCTACCGCGGCGCGCCCTACGATGAGGGAAAACGCGGCGGCCTGGCCCATGAGCTGGTGCGCTACGTGAACCGCAGGCTGGAGGGCCGCTACACGCTGCAACTGGTGACGGTGCAGCGGCGCGAGCTGAACCAGCTGATGGAAGCGCCGGGCGGATTCGAGGGCGTGGCGCTGTTCCTGTCGCCGATCTTCATCGGCGACGTGCCGCGCAAGCGCTTCCACTGGAGCCCGCCCTTCCTGGAAGACAGCAATGCCATCATTTCGCGCATTGACAATCCGGTGCGCTATGACGGGCCGGCGTCGCTGGCGGGCTTGCGTTTCGCCGGCATCTACGGCAACCGCTACGTCGGCATCGACGAATACGTGGGCAAGGGCATCCGGCGCATCAACGCCCCCGATGCGATGAGCAACCTGCGCAAGCTGGTGGCGGGTCAGGCGGATTTCACGGTGATGCCGCTCAGCTCATTCCGCTACCTGCGGCGGCAGATGGACCGGGAGAAGCTGCCGGTGGGGCAGCTGCATGTGGGGGACAAACCGTTCCACCGGTTCGGGCGCCACTTCGTGATGGCGCGCAACGCGGGGGAACTGGCGGAGGAACTGGACAGGATTGCGGCGGCCATGCCTTGCGACCGCGCGTGGCGCCGCATCGCGCTGCGCTATCACTTCACGGTGCCGGCGGCATGCCGTTGAGGCGGCCGGGGCCGGATCAGGACCCGCCCAGGCCGTCCAGGAAGTTTTGTAACTCACGCGTGTAGCCGGCGTCCGCCCCCAGCTGCAGGTTGATGTCGCGGTGGCTCTTCGCCTGCTCCAGGACCTCGGCGCGGGCGCCGCCGGCCCGCAGGCGCTGCGCGAAATCGTGGGCCTGGCGGCAAGCGCGTTCGCGCTGGGTGGAGCACACCAGCAGCATGGGCCGCGCCCCCGGCTGCAGGGCGTGCGCCGGCGATACCGTGCGCCAGAAGGCCGGGTCGCTGCCGAACGCCTCGTCGTACAGGCGCATGTGGCGCGAGGCCATGATGTCGGGCACGTCGAGCGCCCCGCTGTCGAGGGCCACGGTGCCAAGCCAACTGCTGCCCGGCGCCAGCGCGGGATTGGCCGCCAGCAGCGCCACCAGGTGGGCGCCGGCCGAATGGCCCATCAGGATGGTGCGCCGCGCGTCGCCGCCCCAGCCGGCCGCCTTGGCCTGCACCGCGGCGAGCGCTTGCGCCACGTCCTTGGCCTGCGCCAGCGGATCGGCGTCGGGCAGCATGCGGTAATTGACCGAGACGAACAGGTAGCCGCGCCCGGTGAAGTATGGCGCCTTGTTCTCCACCACTGCTTTTTCCGCCTTGTCGCCGGTGCGCCAGCCGCCGCCATGCACCATGAAGATGATTGGCGCGCCCGGCGCTGCCGGTGCGGGCAGGTAGACGTCGAAGCGCTGGCGCGGGTCGCTGCCGTAGGGAATATCGCGCTGGATGTTGCCGGGGATGCCGGCGTCGCGCGCCTGGCGCTCCCGCAGCCGCTCGCGCAGGGGGCCGGCGCCGGCGTCCAGGATGGGGAAGATGGTGGCGGCGCCCAGTGCAATGGCCAGGACGCCCGTCAGGTACCGGTGCCGCATGCTACCTCCTCGAAGCGAGGCAGCGCGGGCCGCCTCAGATGTAATAGATTGCTGCTGCCAGGCCGATGATAAGGCCAAACTTGGTGATCTTGTATACCGTCTTGTTCCACGCCTTGAAGGCGCGGCGGTATTTGCCGGCGTAGAAGGATACGCGGAACAGCTTGGACACCAGGCCGACCTGGTCGCCCTGCTCGTTGGGCGAGGCGGCGGCGGTCATCATGGTGCGGCCGAGGAAGCGGTTGACCGCCTGCGCCCAGCGGTAACGCATCGGGCGCTCGACGTCGCAGAACAGGATGATGCGGTCGCTCTCGCTGCCGTTGATGGCCCAGTGGATGTAGGTTTCGTCGAAGATCACGCCCTGGCCGTCGCGCCAGCTATGGCGTTCGCCATCGACGTCGATGAAGCAGCGGTCGTCGTTCGGCGTGGCCAGGCCCAGGTGGTAGCGCAGCGAGCCGGCGAACGGGTCGCGGTGGGGATTGAGCTTGCCGCCCGGCGGCAGCTCGGCGAACATGGCCGCCTTCACGGACGGGATGCCTTGCAGCAGGGCGAAGGTTTGCGGGCACAGTTCCTGGGCCGACGGGTGGCTGGCGTTGTACCACTTCAGGTAGAAGCGCTTCCAGCCATTTTTGAAGAAGGAGTTGAAGCCGGCATCGTCATTCTTTTCCGACGCCTTGATCTTTTGCAGGCGCAGCAGGTTTTCCGCTTCGGCGCGGATCACTTGCCAGTTCTCTTGCAGCGGCTTGAGTTCCTGGAAGGTGTCGACCGGCAGGTAGGGCGTGGACGGCACGCGCGAGAACCAGTGCATGAAAATATTGATCGGGGCCATGAACGACGAATGGTCGAACAGCTGGCGGCCGATCGGCAGGCGTACCTTGCCACGGAAGTGGATGTGCAGCACGGACAGGATGTAAAAACCGACAACAGCCCATTTCATTGCGAATACCTCGCGGAGATCCAAACCCGCGATTTTACCGCAGTCCGCGATGTGAGTATTTGTGAACTTTTCAACAATGCAAGCATGCTATCGTGGCGCGCATGACTTGCATCGTTTGCTACTCCCCACTCAAGGCTGGCCTGTCGGCCTGGCACCATACCTGCCCTGCCTGCGCCTATGAAAGCGCAGAGCTGGCCGTCGCCATCAACCATGGCGCGGAACGCGCGGAGCTCGATGAAGACGTGCGCGAAGTGTCGCTCAAGGCGCTGCGCCAGGAGAACTTTCGCACCGTGGTCGCACTCACGCGCCAGTTCGCGGCACCCCGTGCACGCAGCTTGCTCGATGTTGGCAGCGCCCACGGCTGGTTCCTCGAAACGGCAGCCGGCGCCTTCGACGCGGTAGGCATCGAACCCGACGAAGCGGTGGCCACCCGCGCCAGCGCCCGCGGCCTGCCGACGCGGATCGGCTATTTCCCGCACGCGCTGGATGACGGCGAGCGCTTCGATATCATCGTGTTCAACGACGTGATCGAACATGTCCCGGACATCCGCACGGCCCTGCGCGACTGCTACCAGCGGCTCACGCCAGATGGCACACTGGTGCTCAACCTGCCGAGCAGCCGGGGTATGTTTTACCGCCTGTCCAAGCTGTTCGCGCGCGTCGGGCTGCACGGCCCCTTCAGCCGCTTGTGGCAGAAAGGCATGCCATCACCGCACGTGCACTATTTCAACGCGGCCAACCTGACCCGGCTGGTTGAACGCGAGGGCTTTGCGCTGCGCCACTGCAGCGAGCTGGCGGCGGCCCGGAAAGAGGGGCTGTGGCAGCGCCTGACTTTCTTCGGCAACGCCTCCCGAGCCAAGGCGGCCTTGCAGTACGCCGGCATCCGCTGGGGATTGCTGCCGCTGATGGGGCTATTCCCGAGCGATATCATCGTCTGCATCTTCCGCAAGCGCTAGGCGCTAAGCGCTGCGCCACAACGCCAGCGTTTCCTGCGCCAACAGGTCCGGCTGCTCCTCGGGCCAGAACAATTTGCTGCCGGCGAGGCGGCGCACGCCTTTGCCGTTGCCGAAGGCTTGCTCCAGGTAGTCGGCGCCGCGCGGCAGGAAGATGTCGTCGGCCATGCCCCACAGCACGCGCACCGGCGCCGTGCTGGCTTTCAGCGCGGGGCCGATGCCGTGCAGCGCATTGCGCTCGAGCGCGACGATATAGCCGTGCAGGCGCTGCGGGTGGTCGACCAGCGGGCGCAGGTAGGCTTCGAACACGGCGTCGGCCAGCGCGGCGGGGTTGGCGTAGCACAGGCCGCCCAGCCCTTCGGCGGAACGCGCCTTGTCCTTGTCGGCCAGCCACGGCGCCAGCCATTCCTGGGCGAACCTGCCCTGCTTTGCCAGGTCGATCACCGGCAGCATGGCGGGCGGCGGGCAATCGATCTCGGTGTCGCAGTTGGCCAGCAGCAGGCTGCGCACCCGCTCCGGATGCAGCACCAGGAACAATTGCGCCACCGCGCCGCCGCTATCGCTGGCCACCACGTCAACCTTGTCCACACCGAGCTTGTCCAGCAATTCGGCCAGCATGGCGACCTGCCCTTCCGGATCGAGCCGGGCGCCCCAGGCCGGCTCGCTGTGGCCAAGGCCGAGGAAGTCGGGCGCGATACAGCGCCGATGCGGTGCCAGGCGCGCCACGGCGCCGCGCCACTGGAAGCTGTTCAGCGGCAGGCCATGCAGGAACAACGCCGCGCGCGGACCCTTGCCCCGCTCCACCACCGCCACGCGCCCCATGCTGGTCGCCACCAGGCGCCGCGCCGCCCGCCATTGCCGCGCATCGCGCGCCGCCTGTGCCCGCACCGCCGCGTTGCCCGCCGCCACCTGCGCTCCCGCCGTGCCGCCAGCGCGGGCCGCCCCACCTGCGCCGGCCGCCCCACCCGCGCCGGCCGCGCCGCTGGCAGCCGCTCCGCCGAGTTGTGCGGCGCTGGCCACCCGCGCGCCCACCGTCCCGACAGCGAGCGCAACGCCAGCCATTCCCAACCTCATAAAGTCCCGACGCATCATGCTGATCTCCTTACAGACAGGTTTTCAATGACCTGCATGATGGATGCGGACTGGTTGTAAAGCCATGACCTCTGAGGTCATGGAACCGCGTCGCAAAAGCTTGCTACCATGACGCCATGAACGCACACCCACCCCCACTCGCCCACGTCGGCGTGCTGCTGCGCGAGTGGCGCGCCGCCCGCCGCCTGAGCCAGATGGACCTGGCGCTGGACGCCGGCCTGTCGACGCGCCATTTGAGCTGCATCGAAACCGGCAAGGCCCAGCCCAGCCGCGACATCCTGGCGCGCCTGGCCGACACGCTGGAAATGACCCTGCGCGACCGCAACGCGCTGCTGGTGGCCGCCGGCTACGCCGCGCGTTACACGGAGTCCGCGCTGGCCAATCCCGAACTGGCGCCGATGCGGCGGGCCATCGACGCCATGCTGAAGCAGCAGGAACCCTACCCTGCCTTCCTGATGAACCGCCACTGGGATATCGTGATGGCCAACGACGCGGCGATCCGCATGAACCGCTGGCTGCTGGGCGGGCGCGACAGCCCGCACCGCAATATGCTGCGCCACGTTTTCGACCCGCGGGATGTGCGCGCCGTGCTGGGCAACTGGGAAGAAATCGCCGGCCACCTGCTGGCGCACCTGCACAAGCTGGTCGCCACCGCGCCCAACGACGCCAAGGCCCGCGCGCTGCTGGAAGAAGTATTGACCTACCCGGGCGTGCCGGCCCAATGGCGCCAGCGCGATGTGCGCGCCGCGCCGGCGCCGCTGCTGCAGACGGTGTTCGAGCGCGACGGCCAGCGCGTGGCCTTCTTCTCCACCGTCACCACCTTCGGCACGCCGCGCGACGTGACGCTGGAGGAGCTCCACATCGAATCATGCTTCCCGGCCGATGACGCCAGCGCGGCGTTTTGCCGCGCGCTGGCCGGCTAGCGCCAGCAGGCCGGCCCCGAATAGCAGCGGTGCAGCCGGTTCTGGAATGGTGCCGGTGCTGGCATCAAAGTATCCCTCCCACTGCTCGAACTCCAGCAAGTTGCTATCGCCAGAATCCAACAGCTGCAGCACGTCCCATTGCGTGGCCAAGTAATACTTTGTGAACTGGCCTTCACTCCAGATGCGCTTGGTGAACTCAAGATCGACAAAGCTGTCGGGCGCCAAGCCCTCCCCCCCGTACCAGAACTGGTAGTTGGTGTTTAAGCTCGATTGGTAGGTTCCGCTTTGATCCGTGTAGATCTCTGTATTGCCTTGTATAAAAGTGATGGTGCCGTGATATCTACCATCGGCCCGCACTTCAAGGTCGACCATGAGGGATTCAAATAATGGTGTGTCCTGTTTGAAGCGGGTTTTGAATTCATTGACGAACGGCGAGTCCATCCCCGAAAAATCGGCATCGTAATAGCACCAGGAAACTTGTTCGCCTGCCATAGGGATTACGCGGCAACTGTTCTTGAAGGGCTGCTGCACCAGGTTGGACGCCAGGGTCCCGCCAAACGGGACTGCGGGACGGCCGTCGTTGGACGTTGTCCAGGTCCCGTGCCAGTTATTGGTGGATTGGATGTGCGTCAGAATCCCCGCCTGCGCGGTGATCGAGCATACGACTGCCAACAAAGTGGCGAGCACGCGCAACAGAGCATTCGAAAGCATATTCGATCACGGAAAATTTAAAGTAACAAATATGCAATCAGCTTGCAGACTTTGCAAATAAATCCGACTGTCTGCTCAACCAGTATGGCGATTACGACACACTTGGACGGCTGCCGCAGCGGTCTGCGGGGTCAGGCGAACGGGGTTTCGGGGACGCCTTGCGCACCGGGGCGCAGCAGCAGGACGGCGCCGGGCCAGTCGCCGGCGGCGTTGCCGGGGTCGATGGAGGTGACCAGCAGGGTGGACAGGTCCGGACCGCCGAAGCTGCACATCGACGGCTTGGCGAACGGCAGGGCGATCTCGCGGTCCAGCATGCCGGCCGGGGTGTAGCGCTGCAGCAGGCCGCCGTCGTTGGCGCAGCTCCAGTAGCAGCCGTCCGCATCGACGGCGGCGCCGTCGGGACGGCCTTGCTGCGCGCCGAGGTCGAGGAACACGCGCCGGTTGTGCGGCGTGCCGCTGGCGGTGTCGTAATCGAAGGCCCACACCGTGCGCCGCTGCGGGTGCGAATCGGACAGGTACATCACGTCGCCGCGCGGCGAAAAGGCGGTGCCGTTCTGCGTCAGCAGGCCCGACACGAAAGGCGCCGACAAGCCGCCGTCGGCGGTATAGCGGTACAGATGCCCGAGCGCGCGCGCGGCCGCCATGTCCATGAACATGGTGCCGGCCCAGAAGCGGCCTTGCCGGTCGCAGCGGCCGTCGTTGAAGCGCATGCCGGCGCCCAGTTCCGCGGCAGGCGGCGCCGCCAGGCGTTCGGCCGCCACGCTGCCGTCATCGTTCAGCACCAGGTTGAAGATGCCGGTTTCCATGCCGGCAATCAGGCCGCCGCGCGCCGCCGGCGACACGCAGGCCACCATCTCCGGCGCCTGCCAGCTGCGGGTGGCGCCGCTGGCGTGATGCAGGCGCCAGATGCGGCGGGCCGGGATGTCGACCCAATACCAGGCGCCTTCGCCGGCGTGCCAGGTGGGGCTTTCACCCACCGTGCAATGAACACCGCTGACTTTCTCCATTACAGGTCCGTGATTTCCTTATGGGCCGGGACCAGCGCCTTCATGATGCACCAGGCGGCCAGGTAAGCCAGCGCGCAGAAGGTGAACATGATCATGTAGCCGGTCTGGATCTGGCCCAGCGCATTGTAGTGGTCGAACAGCTTGCCGGCCGCCTTGGTGATCAGGACGCCGCCCAGGCCGCCGGCCATGCCGCCGATACCGACCACGGAACCGACACTGTGTTTCGGGAACATGTCGGAGACGGTGGTAAACAGGTTGGCCGACCAGGCCTGGTGGGCCGAGGCGCCAATGCCGATCAGGATCACCGGCACCCAGATGCCGAGGTAGCCAAGCGGCTGCGCCAGCAGCACGGCCAGCGGGAAGAAGGCGATGGTCAGCATGGCGCGCATGCGGCCATGGTAGACGCTGGCGCCGCGGTTGATGAAGTAAGCCGGGAACCAGCCGCCGCCGATCGAGCCGATCATGGTCATCGAGTACAGCACGGCCAGCGGCACCACCATCTCGCTGGCGCTGACGCCGTATTGCGCGGCCAGGAACTTGGGCAGCCAGAACAGGAAGAACCACCACACGCCGTCGGTCAGGAACTTGCCGAGGGTGAAGGCCCAGGTCTGGCGGTAGCCCAGCAGCTTGAACCAGGATGCCTTGTGCGGCGCGTCGGCCGGCGCGGCGGCTGGCGCCGGCGCTGCCGCCGTATCGCTGTTGATGTAGGCCAGCTCGGCGCGCGACAGGCGCTTCTGGCGGGCCGGCGTATCGTAGAACACCAGCCAGAAGCCCATCCACACGAAGCCGACCGCGCCGATGATGATGAAGGCCGCCTGCCAGCCCCACAGTTCGGCGATCACCGGCACCGTGATCGGGGCCAGGATGGCGCCGATATTGGCGCCGGAATTGAAGATGCCGGTGGCGAAGGAGCGTTCCTTTTTCGGGAAGTATTCCGCGGTAGCCTTGATGGCGGCCGGGAAGTTGCCCGCCTCGCCCAGCGCCAGCACGGCGCGGCCGAACATGAAGCCGGCCACCGAAACCGGTACGGCGGCAATGCCGACGGCGGCCAGCATATTGCTGAACGTGCTGCCGATCGCCACCGAGTACGCGTGCAGGATCGCGCCGACCGACCATACCACGATCGCCAGCACGAAAGCGCTGCGCGTGCCCATCTTGTCGATCACGCGGCCGGCGAACAGCATCGAAATCGCGTACACGAACTGGAACACGGCGGTGATGTTGGCGTAGTCGGTATTCGACCAGCCGAACTCCTTCGACAGCGCGGGCGCCAGCAGCGACAGCACCTGGCGGTCGAGGTAGTTGATGGTGGTGGCGAAGAACAGCAGGCCACAGATGGTCCAGCGGTATTTGCCGATGGCGGCGGCCGGTTCGGCGGCGATGCCGACGGCTTGCGGGTTGTGCTGATTCATAGGTTCTTATCGTCGAAAAGCGGCCGGTGTCTCCCCCGGCCGTACTTCACAGTCAAACTGCCGTGCGCAGCTCCCCGTCCACCATGCGCGCCAGGCGCAGTGGATTATCGTCCTGCAATGCCGCCGGCAGCAAGGCCGCCGGCACGTTCTGGTAGCTGACCGGGCGCAGGAAGCGCTCGATCGCGGTGGCGCCGACGGACGTGGTGCGGGTGTCCGAGGTGGCCGGGAACGGGCCGCCGTGAACCATCGCGTGGCAGACTTCCACGCCGGTCGGGAAGCCGTTGAACAGCACGCGGCCGGCCTTGCGCTCCAGCGTCGGCAGCAACTGGCCGGCCAGCGCGTAATCGTCGGCCGTGCAATGCACGGTGGCGGTCAGCTGGCCTTCCAGGCTGGCGGCCAGGCGCAGCACTTCTGCTTCGTCGCGGCAGGCGATCAGCAGCGAGGCCGGGCCGAACACTTCTTCCTGCAGCGCATGGCTGGCGATGAAGGTGCCGGCATCGACGCGGAACAGCGCGGCTTGCGCGGCGCAGCCGGCGCCTTCCTGCCGGCCCATGGCGAGCACTGTCACGCCGGGCACGTCGGACAGGCGGCCCACGCCGGATTCGTAGGCGCTATGGATGCCGGCGGTCAGCATGGTGCCCGCGCCCTTGGGCTGCAGCGCCGCGGCGGCTGCGGCGGCGAAGCGGTCGAAGTCCGCGCCGGCCACGCCGATCACCAGGCCGGGGTTGGTGCAGAACTGGCCCACGCCCATGGTCAGCGATTCGACGAAGGCTGCGCCCAGTGCCTCGGCATTGGCGGCCAGCACGGCCGGCAGCATGAATACCGGATTGATGGAGCTCATCTCCGCATAGACGGGAATCGGTTCGTGGCGCGCGGCGGCGGTGCGCATCAGCGCCGTGCCGCCCTGGCGCGAACCGGTGAAGCCGACCGCCTTGATCGACGGATGGGCGACCAGGGCCTGGCCGACCACGCGGCCATCGCCGTGGAGCATGGAGAACACGCCTTCCGGCATGCCGCAATCGGCGGCGGCTTTCTGCACGGCGCGCGCCACCAGTTCCGAGGTGCCGGGGTGGGCGGCGTGCGCCTTGACCACCACCGGGCAGCCGGCGGCCAGGGCGGAAGCGGTGTCGCCGCCGGCGACCGAGAAGGCGAGCGGGAAGTTGGAGGCGCCGAACACGGCCACCGGGCCGATGGCGATCTTGCGCAGGCGCAGGTCGGGCCGCGGCGGGGTGCGCTGCGGCAGCGCGGAATCGAGCGTGGCGTGCTGCCAATGGCCGTCGCGCACCACCTTGGCGAACAGGCGCAGCTGGTTGACGGTGCGGCCGCGCTCACCTTCCAGGCGGGCTTGCGGCAGGCCGGTTTCGGCCATGGCGCGCTCGGTCAGGGTGGCGCCCAGCGCATCGATGTTGGCGGCCACCGCTTCGAGGAAGGCGGCGCGCGCCGGCGGCGTGGTGGCGCGGTAAGCGTCGAAGGCTTGCTCGGCCAGGGCGCAGGCGCGCTCCACGTCCGCCAGTTCGGCCTGGCCGAACGCCGGCTGCAGGTTCTGTTTGGTGGCCGGGTTGAAGGCCAGCTGGGTGCCGGCGGCGCCGCGCACCAGCTGCCGGCCGATGATCATTTCACCGGTGACCTGCATCATTGCGCACCCTGCTTCTGGATCAGCTTGAGCAGCATTGCGTCCTCTTCCGCGGTCAGGTCGGTCAGCGGTGCGCGCACCGGGCCGCCGGAATGGCCGACCAGGCGGGCGCCGGCCTTGACGATGGACACCGCGTAGCCGGGCTTGCGGTTGCGGATGTCCAGGTAGGGCAGGAAGAATTCATCGAGCATGCGGTTGGTTTCGGCGGTGTTGCCGGCGGCGGTCGCGTGGTAGAAGTCCATCGCCAGCTTCGGCATGAAGTTGAACACGGCGGAGGAGTAGACCGGGGTGCCGAGCGCCTTGTAGGCGCCGGCGTACACTTCGGCGGTCGGCAGGCCGCCCAGGTAGGAGAAGCGGTCGCCCATCTTGCGCCAGATTTGCACCATCAGTTCGATGTCGCCCACGCCATCCTTGAAGCCGATCAGGTTCGGGCAGCGCTCGGCCAGGATGGCCAGCGAGTTGGCCGACAGGCGGCAGTTGGCGCGGTTGTAGACGATGACGCCGATCTTGACCGCGGCGCAGACCTGGGCCACGTGCTCGATCAAGCCGTCCTGGCTCGCTTCGGTCAGGTAGTGCGGCAGCAGCAGCAAGCCGTCGGCGCCCAGGCGCTCGGCTTCCTGCGCCAGCGCGATGGCCTGGCGGGTCGGGCCGCCGGTACCGGCCAGCAGCGGCACCTTGCCGCGGCACGATTCCACCGCGACCTTGATGACCTGGGAATACTCGGGCGCGGTCAGCGAGAAGAACTCGCCGGTGCCGCCGGCGGCGAACAGCGCGCTGGCGCCATAGGGGGCCAGCCAGTCCAGGCGCTCGGCATAGGTCTTGGCGTTGAAGTTGCCGGCGGCGTCAAAGTCGGTGATCGGGAAGGACAGCAGGCCGGACGACATGACTTGTTTGAGTTCTTGCGGGGACAGCGACATGGGAGACTCCTAAGTGTTGTGGATTGGCTGAAGCTCAGTTGTAAGTCATCGTACAACCTAGTTCCAATGAACGCAAGTGAAAATTTGTGTTGCGGAGCGGAGTTGCGGAAACCGGCACACCAGGTGTCTGACCCTCAGGGTCAGACACCGTCCTACCGGTTTCAGGCCGCGTTCTCGAAACGCTGCTGCGCCTGCAGCAGCCGTTCGCGCGAATTGGACAAGTGGGTGCGCATGGCGGCGCGCGCCGCTTCCGGGTCTTGCCGCTGGATGGCGCGGAAAATGTCCTCATGCTCGCGGTGCACGCGCTCGAGGTAGTCGGCCGGCCGGTCCTGCGCCAGCCCCGCGGTATTGACGCGGGCGCGCGGAATGATGGCCTGCCCCAGCTGGCCGAGGATATCGATGAAATAGCGGTTGCCGGTGGCCTTGGCAATGGCCAGGTGGAAGCGGCGGTCCGCCTCCACCGACGCGCGGCCCTGCACCATGGCTTGCCGCATATCGTCCAGCGCCTGCGCCAGTTCGGCCACCTGCTCCTCGCTGCGGCGGCTGGCGGCCAGGCCGGCCGTTTCGGTTTCCATGCTGATGCGCAGTTCGAGGATGGCCAGCACGTCGCGCACCGTGACGATGCTTTCGGCATCGATCCCCAGCCCGCTGCTGCGCGGCTTGTCCAGCACGAAGGTGCCGATGCCGTGGCGGGTTTGCACCAGCCCGGCCGCCTGCAGGTGCGAAATCGCTTCGCGCACCACGGTGCGGCTGACGCCGTGCTGCTCCATGATGGCCGATTCGGTCGGCAACTTGTCGCCGGGTTTCAGCACGCCGCTGCCGATACTGGCGCTGATCTGTTCGACCACGCCCTGGGCCAGGGTGTGTCGCTTGCGGGGGAGGATAGTCATGCGGCCATTATACACCGGGAAAAGATGTCAGACATCCTATCAGAGACATCTTGCCGGGGGTTTTCTTGCGAAATTGGCCAGACCAAATTAAAATCGGGCGACCGATACCTAGAGAGAAGGCCCTGGCCGCATGATTAAAAAGACCGTTGCAACGGAGCCCCATCCCGCAGCCGAACAACGGCTGTACCGCGTGGTGGCCGCCAAGATCCAGGACCTGATCCGCGAAGAGCATATCAAGCCGGGCACCCGCCTGCCGGCCGAGCGCGACCTGGCCGCCAAACTGAGCGTGAGCCGCGCGTCGCTGCGCGAAGCCTTGATTGCGCTGGAACTGTCCGGCGTGGTGGAAGTGCGCGGCGGTTCGGGCGTCTACGTCAGCGAACAGGCCAGCGCCCCGTCCGACCTGGCCGAAGGCGGCCCCGGTCCCTTCGAAGTGCTGGCGGCGCGGCGCCTGATCGAATCGGAAGTGGCGGCGATCGCGGCCAAGATGGCGACCGATTCCGCCATCGACGCCATCCTGCGCGCCGCGGCGGAAATGGAACAGCACCACGCCGACCGCGCCACCAACGAACAAGCCGACCGCAACTTCCACCTGGCGATCGCGCGCGCCACCGGCAATACGGCGCTGGTGGGCGTGGTCGAGACCCTGTGGAACCAGCGCGGCAGCATGTGGCACAAGCTCAAGGAGCACTTCCAGACGGAAGAATTGCGCAAGAATACGCTGGACGACCACCGCAATATCGTGTCGGCCATTGCCGCGCACGATGCGGCCGGCGCGCGCCAAGCCATGCGCGCCCACCTGGAACGCGTCACCAAGACCTTCTCGCGCGGCTAAGCGCGGCAGCCACACCACGCGGCCTGACCACTTGCAAATGTGGTCAGGCCAAAATAGAATGAGACGAACTTCAGGGGAGTCTCATGCTGCGTCACATCGTTCTTCCGCTGGCCATCGCGGCCGCCCTGCCCGCCGCCGCGCACGCGGCCGAACGCATCATCCTGGTCGGCGATTCGACCGTCGCCAGCGGCGGCGGTTATGGCGACTACCTGTGCCGGCGCCAGCGGCCCGACACCGTCTGCCTCAACCTCGCCAAGAATGGCCGCAGCTCGGGCTCCTACCGCGCCGAGGGCCGCTGGGACGCGGTGCTGGCGCATCTGCGCGACAGCGCAGGCTTCGGCAAGACTTATGTGCTGGTGCAGTTCGGCCATAACGACCAGCCGGGCAAACCCGGGCGCTCGACCGACCTGGTGCACGAGTATCCGGCCAACCTGGCGCGCTATGTGGCGGACGTGAAGGCGGCAGGCGGCGTGCCGGTGCTGGTGACTTCCCTCACCCGCCGCAGCTTCCGCAATGGCTACGTATGGAATGACCTGGCGCCGTGGGCGGCGGCAGTGCGCGAAACCGCGCAGCGCGAAGGCGCGGCCGTGCTGGACTTGAACGCGCTGTCGCTGGCGGCCGTACAGGCCATGGGCCCGGCCGCAGCGGACACGCTGGCCCAGCCTAAAGGGGCCGGTTTCGACTACACCCACCTGGGGCCCAAGGGTGGCCGGTTCTTCGGCGACATGGCGGCGCGTGAGCTGGTGCGGCTGTTCCCCGCCCTCGGGCCGCTGACCGATCCCGCCGACACATCGTGCCAGGCTGCACGCGAGCATGCGCCGGCCGATGGCTGGGCCGGCATGGCCGGCGGCACGCAGGGAGGTGCTTCCGCCGCCGCCTCGGCGGTGCATACGGTCGGCACGCGCGGAGAACTGCTGGCGGCGCTCGCCGCACGGCCCGCGGCCGCTGCGCCCGGCGAGGCGCGCATCGTCCAGGTGCGCGGCACGATCGACATGGCCGACGGCGCCAAGCCTGGCGTCGTGCGGCTGCCATCGCGCACCACCTTGATCGGGCTTGGGGAAGATGCCGGTTTCGTCAACGCGAGCATCGTGGTCGCCAATGCCAGCCAGGTCATCATCCGCAACCTGTCGATCAGCAATCCCTGCGATCCCGAGCCGAAATGGGATCCGCAGGATGGCGCCAACGGCAACTGGAATTCGCAATACGACGGCATTAGCGTGACCGGCTCGCACCACGTCTGGATCGACCATAACAGCTTCACCGATGCGCCACGCACCGATGGCCAATCGCCAAAGGAAAACGGCATGCCGAAACAGTGCCACGATGGCGCGCTCGATATCACGTCCGCCTCCGATTTCGTGACCGTGTCGAATAATCACTTCGCCCTGCATGAGAAGAACACGCTGGTCGGCGGCAGCGACCACGCCAGTGGCGACGAGGGCCATTTGCGCGTGACGTTCTCCAACAATTTCTTCGAATACGTGACGGCGCGCGCGCCGCGCGTGCGCTTCGGGCAGGTCCACCTGTTCAACAATTATCACAAGGGTTCGCGCAAGCATGCCGAGTACGCGCATGAATACAGCGTCGGCATCGCCAGGCAGGCGCGCGTGATCATCGACGCCAATGCATACGATATCGAGGACGCGCGCGGCTGCGGCGACGTGCTGCGCAACCCCGGCAAGTCCGACCCCGGCGCGGTGCGCGACCAGGGCTCGACCTTGAACGGCAAGCCGATGGCCGAATGCGGCTTCCCGGCCGATGTCGGCTGGAGCGTGCCGTACGCCTTCACCGCCCTTCCCGCTTCCGACGTACAGGCGAACATCATGAGCAACGCCGGCGCCGGCCGCTTGCGCCAACTGCGGCCGCTTTCGCGCTGAGTTTGTCCGGCGCTCAACCAGCCAGGTCTTCAGGCGCTACGATGCGCTCGGCCTTGCGCTTGGCGGTTCGCATTGCGTGCGCATTCGCTGCATAACGCAAACGAAGCGCCTGCGTCCAATCGGTGTCGCCGGGAAGCTGCACAAAGACCACTTTCCATGCGTTGCCCACATTACCCAGACTCGCCGTCACAAACTGGTTTGGCGAAAGGCTTTCCGCGCCATAAATCAGCTCGCCGCACACCACTTGGGCGTAATGTGCCCCTGCGCAACTGGAAATGCGCAAACGTGTTCCATCCGGCAGGAACACCGTTTTCCAAAAATAACCCGCGGGTGTGGCCGGAATGTGCCGACGTTGCAGCCATTCACGAATGGCCCGGTCGGCCAGGTCCGCAGGATCGATATCGGGCGCGTGCTCAGCCTGGTAATCCAGCAGCGCGCGCATGGTGGGGAGGCTTATCGCCAGCGATGCTCGAAGGTCCATACTGAAATCTCCTGAAAAATATTCCCTTTTGAGCCGCTGGAGAACAAAAGGTTCAAATTTCAGTAGTTTTCAGTAGTTTTTTCAGTAGGTTTCAGTAGTGCTCTGCGAAGGAGTTGAGAAGAACACCTCGAACCAGCGCCATGCTCCCGTTGTCAAGGCGTAATGCGCAGGTAATCGATATCGGCGTACGCGCCGCTGGCGCCAGTGGCGAACAGGGCGATTTGGGCGCCGACCCAGCGGCCCATGGCGGCGGTGAACGGTGTGCCGACGGGGTGGAAGTTGGCGCCATCGGCACTGAACGAGAAGCTGGTTTGCCCAGCGGCGCCGACCGCCATGCGCAAGTGCACGGGCTGTCCTGCCTGGGGCAAGGACAGCGCTGCCGTCGTCTGCTCCTGGCACTTATCATTGCCCGCTTCGCAGCGCACATAAACCAGCCGCGTTTCGTCCCGCTCACGGCGCAGGCCGAGCCAGGCGTAGGTTTGGCCATACATTGCAAGGCCTGCAGCATCGCCACCGGCGACCGCATGCAGCTCGAGCTTCGCTGTCGCGGTAAACACTGGCGCTGGCGGCTTTTGCGTCAGCACCGCCGGCAAGGAGCGCAATGGCGCGGCGCCCGCATGATCCGCCTTGCCGGCGCCCGGCGCAGGCTGGGCGTGCAGGCGCAGGTGGCCCGGGCGCGCGCTGAGCGAGTACCAGTCCTGCGCAGGATTCGCCACCCATTGCCATTGCGGCGCAAGCTGCCTGCCGCCGAACTCGTCGCCCACGGCGGGCCACGCTGGCCCGGCAGCGGCGGGGGCGCCGCCGCCCATCGGCTTCGCATGCTCGGGCACCGGCCGCCCCACGCCAGGCTTGGCGGACGGTTCGCCGATGACCGGCCACCCATCCTCCTGCCACCGCATAGGCTGCAAATGCACCACGCGGCCGTAAGCGCGCTTGTCCTGGAAGTGGTAGAACCAGTCGCTGCCGTCGGTCGCGGTGACCCACGCACCCTGGTGCGGCCCGTTGGTGGTGGAGGCGCCCTGCTCCATCACGATGCGCGCCTCATATGGCCCATCGACATTCCGCGAGCGGAACACCGACTGCCAACCGGTCTCCACGCCGCCGGCCGGCGCAAACACGTAGTACCAGCCATTGCGTTTGTAGAACTTCGGTCCCTCGAGCGTCTTGTAGCCCGGCAGCGTGTTGCCGTCGATGACCACCCGGCTGACGTCGTCCAGCATGCGGCTGCCGTCCGGCGCCATCGGGCGCAGGCTCAGGACATTATTGAAGCCGGCGCGCGACTTCGCCCAGCCGTGCAGCAGCCATGCCTTGCCATCGTCGTCCCACAGCGGGGTGGGATCGATCAGGCCTTTGCCGGCCATCAGCAGGCGCGGCTTGCTCCACGGGCCGGCAAAGTGTTTGGCCGTGATCACGTAAATCCCGAAATCCGGATCGGGATAAAAAATCCAGAACTTGCCGTCGTGGTAGCGCAGGCAAGGCGCCCAGACGCCCTTGCCGTGCTGCGGCGTGGCGAACGCGCTTTCCGGCACCAGCCGTGACAGCGCGTGGCCAACCAGGCGCCAATTCACCATGTCGTCGGACTCCAGCAGCGGCAATCCAGGGACGTTGGTGAAGCTGGAGGAGGTCATGTAATAGCGCTTGCCGACGCGGATCGCGTCGGGGTCGGAGTAGTCGGCGTGCAGCACCGGATTGCGGTAGCGGCCATCGCCCAGGTCTGCCGCCCATGGCGCGCGCGGTGCGGGTGCCACGCCCAGCGTGCGTTGCAGGAAGCCTTCCATGGCATCAACCGTGGGCGCCAGCCATGGGTCGAACAGCCAGAACGAGTGCGGCGTGCCGGGCAGGTTCACATGCTCGCTGGCGACGCCATGCTGGCGCAAGCGCTCGGCCAGCTGTTCGCGGCCGACGCTGAAGCGCGCCTGCCCGCTCGTGACGAACAGCACCGGCGGGCTGCCGGCGCCGGCATGGGTCAGCGGCGAAGCTTCGCGCCATTGCGCCATGCGCTCGCCGTAGCGCCCACCCAGCCATGCGCCGGCCGCTGAGGGGTTCTTGGCGGGATCGTCCTCATGCTGGCGCGCTTCGGCGGAGGTGAAGTCGGACAGGCCGTCGATGTTGACCACCGCCTGCACCGCGCTCGAATCGGGCGGCGCCACGCCAGCCGCATCGGGATCGAATGCCGCCTGGCCGTTGGTCATGCCGACCAGCGCCGCAATCTGGCCGCCGGCAGAGCCGCCTGCGATGGCAATGCGCTGCTGGTCGATGCCATAACGTGGCGCGGCCGTGCGCAGCCAGCGCACTGCCTGCTTGATGTCATGGACCGCCGCCGGATACGGCGCCGTGCCGGACAGGCGGTAGTCGACCGTGGCAGCCGCATATCCGCGCGCCGCAAGACGTGCCGCCAGGGGCGCCAGATTTTCCCGGCTGCCGCTGCGCCAGCCGCCGCCATGTACCAGGACGACCAGCGGCGCCAGGCGCGGATGCGCCGGCTTGGCGGCAGTGGTGGCAGTGGAAGCCGCGGCCCCGTCGGCGGCGCCGGCAGCGCCAATATTCGGTCCCGGCAGATATAGGTCAAGCTGCAGCACGCGCCCGGCGCGCTGGACATAGCCCAAGCCGCGCAACACGCGCACCGGGGCCGGCGCGTCGGCGCCGGCTATGGCGATGTGCGGATACTGGCCGGCCAGCTTGGCCAGGGTCGTTTCGGCGGTGTACGGCTGGTCGGCGCCGTCGGTGCCCGGTTGCGCGGCAGCTAGCGGCGCCAGAGCGCCCTGCGCGGCCAGCGCCGCCCCAGCCAGTGCGCGGGCCAACTTGCTCATGCCATCTCCTCCACGGAAAACGTGACAGTGCGCCACAAGTCCTGCCCCGGCGCCAGCACGGTCAACCCATTGGCAGCGGCGCCGCCCGGCAGGTTGTGCGCATTGATCGGATGGTCGACCGGCTCGAAACAGAAGAAGTCCTTGCCCTGCGGGGCGTACAGGATGAAATAGCCCATGTCGGCGGCAATGCGCAGGCGCAGCTTGCGCGACGGCCACTCGATCTCGGCGCGGCCGTCCCAGCCGGTGAAGGCGTTGTCGATGCCTGCGGCGGGCAGCGGGCGCGCGCCGGCGGAAAAGTCCCATGCCGCGGGCGGCGGCGCGCTATGTTCGGCGGGCAGTTTGTCGGCGCCGGACAGCCAGACGCCGCCGGCCGCCGCGCGCAGGCGGGCGTCCTCGGGATGCGGCAACCAGGGATGCAGGCCCAGGCCGAAAGGCAGCGCGTGGCTGCCGTGGTTGGTGACCTTGAGCGTCACGCACAGCGTGTGCGGCGTGAGCGCGTAAGCCATGTGGGCGGTGAAGGCGAATGGGGTGCCATCGCGGCGGTCCAGCGACAGCACGGCGCTGCCGTCTTCCTGCGCTTCGACCTGCCACGGCATGCGCCAGCCGTCGCCATGGATCGGACACGGCTCGCCCTCGCGCGTTGGCGCGGGCGTGATGCGGCGGCCGCCGAATTCAAAACCGTCCGGCGCCAGGCGGTTGGACCAGGGGACGAGGGGGAAGCAGGCCAGTTGGCCCGGCAGTGGCCGCGCCACGCCATCGGGCGCCGGGCGCAGCACGGGCAGCACGTCCACCGTCGACGCGGTCCCCGCGCGGCCGGTGCCGCCCTGCCAATCGAGGCGCGCCAGGCCGCCGCCGGCAGCCGGCAGCACCACCGCGCGCAGGCTGCCGCGACGCAGCTCGATCATTTGAACATCGGGCCGTCGAGCAGGAACTTGCCGCCCTGGTAGATGGTGGTGACGTCATCCTTGGCCGGGAATTCGGACGTATCGGGGAACAGGTGCGCGAACTGCGCCGACGAGTCTTGCGGGCGGTAGCCCAGGTGCGCCGCATAGCGGTTGTCCCACCACACCGAATCGTTGTCCGACATGCCGAACACGATGGTGTGCCCGACGCGCGGCGCGAACAGCGAGCAGCGCAGCAATTCGGTCAGGTCGTCATAGGACAGGTAGGTCGACATCATGCGCTTGTTGGCCGGCTGCGGGAAGCTCGAACCGATGCGGATGCACACCGTCTCGATGCCGAAGCGGTCGTAGTAATAGCGCGACATCTGCTCGCCGAACACTTTCGAGATGCCGTACATGCTGTCCGGCCGGGTCGGCATGTTCGCGTCCAGCATGTCGGTGGTCTTGTAGTAGCCGATCGCGTGGTTCGAGCTGGCGAACATCAGGCGCTTGACGCCGTGCTTGTAGGCCGCCTCGTACAGGTTGGCCACGCCCAGGATATTGGCCTGCATGATGGCTTCGAACGGCGCCTCGGTCGAGATGCCGCCGAAGTGCAGCACGGCGTCCACGCCCTCCAGCAGCTGCATCACGGCGGCCTTGTCGGACAGGTCGCACCGCACCAGTTCCTCGCCCGGGCGGGCCTCGCCCATGTCGGCGATATCGCTCAGGCGCACCACCTGCGCCCAGGGCTTGATACGGTCGCGCAGCACCTTGCCCAGGCCGCCGGCGGCCCCGGTCATCAGGATGCGTTTGAAGGGTTTTGCAGTGTGCGTCATCTCGCTTTACTCCGTGATCAGGTAACCGGCGCCGGGTTGAACAGCGCCAGCGCATTGTGGATCTTCCAGTGTTCGGCCCAGGTCTTTTTGCCGCTGGCCACGTCCAGCATCAGGCGGAACAGTTCCCAGCCGATGTCCTCGATCGACGCTTCGCCGCTGGCGATGCGCCCGGCATTGACGTCCATCAGGTCGTGCCAGCGCTGCGCCAGGTCGTTGCGGGTGGCGACCTTGATCACCGGTACCGCCGCCAGGCCGTACGGCGTGCCGCGGCCGGTGGTGAACACGTGGATGTTCATGCCCGCCGCCATCTGCAGCGTGCCGCAAATGAAGTCGCTGGCCGGGGTGGCGGCGTAGATCAAGCCCTTCTGCGTCAGCTTGTCGCCCGGCGACAGCACGCCATGGATCGCGCCCGAACCGGACTTGACGATCGAACCCATGGCCTTTTCCACGATGTTCGACAGGCCGCCCTTCTTGTTGCCGGGCGTGGTGTTGGCGCTGCGGTCGACGCCGCCGCGCTTGAGGTAATCGTCGTACCACTGCATTTCGCGGATCATGGCTTGCGCCACCTCCGGCGTCTGCGCGCGCGAGGTCAACTGGTCGATGCCGTCGCGCACCTCGGTCACTTCCGAGAACATCACGGTGGCGCCGGCGCGCACCAGCAAGTCGGTGGCAAAGCCCACCGCCGGGTTGGCCGTCACGCCCGAAAAGGCATCGCTGCCGCCGCACTGCACGCCCACCACCAGTTCGGACGCCGGCACCGTTTCGCGCCGGCGCGCATCGAGCACTTTCAGGTGATGCTCGGCGGTGCGCATGATCGAATCGATCATGGACTGGAAGCCCACGTGCTGCGCATCCTGCAGGCACACCACGTCCGGCGCGCCGGCCGCGCTGTTGGCGTTGGCCGAGGCGATCGGGATGCTGCCGGCCGGGAACAGCCGCGTCGGCGGCAGCTTTTCGCAGCCCAGGCTGACCACCATCACCTGGTTGCCGAAGTTCGGGTTCTGGCTGATGTTGCGCAGGGTGCGGATCGGCACGTCGGCGCCCGGCGCATCGATCGCCACGCCGCAGCCGTAAATGTGCTCGAGGGCCACCACGTCGTCCACGTTCGGGTAGCGCGGCAGCAATTCCTCCTTGATGCGCTTGACCGCGTGCTCGACCACGCCCGCCACGCACTGCACGGTGGTGGTCACGGCCAGGATGTTGCGGGTGCCGACCGAGCCGTCGGCATTGCGGTAACCCTCGAAGGTGTAGCCTTCCAGCGGCGGCAGCGGGGCCGGGGTGCGGGTGCCGATCGGCAGGCCGTCCAGCGCACGCGCGCCCGGCATGCGCAGCACCTGCTCCGACACCCAGGCGCCGCGCCGGATGGCCCGGTTGGCGTAACCGATCGTCACGTTGTAACGGGTCACCGGGTCCCCTTCGGCCAGGTCGGCCAGCGCCACCTTATGCCCCTGTGGCACGCCTTCGACCAGCAGCAGGCCGTCCGGGAAGACCGCCCCGGCCGGCAAGCCGCCGTCATTGACCACGATGGCGACATTGTCCGCCTCGTGCATCTTGATGTAGCGTGCGCCTGTAACAGTCATGTTTTTTCCTTTTGGTGATTCCTTGCCCTTCGTTTTCAGTATGCCACACATGATTCGAGATTGGCTAGTCCACCTTGCATATTTGGTCTGACCAAATTAGAATGGCCTGACCAGATGACGCACTTTCACCACACTTAGAATCGCGCACGCGGAGACCCATGAAGCCCACATCGTCCTTGCTGGCGGCCGCCCTGGCCTGCCTGTTTGCCCTCAGCCCGGCCCACGCGGAAGGCCCTTACCGCAATCCCGACAACAAGAACCCGAACGATGCCGGCGAAGGCACGTATCCGGTGCCGTACCAGATGCCGAGCGTGGCCGGGATCACCGCCACGCTGCACAAAGTGCGCGGCTACATGGACCGTGTGACGCCCACCCGCATCGTCAGCAAGAAAACCGGCGCCGCCATCACCGACCTGAAGACGCCGGTGGCCGACGCCATCTTCGAACCGTCCAAGGGCGACTTCGGCATCCAGGTGTACGAGATGGGCGTGGTGCATTCCGGCTTGCTGAAGGCGGCCGAAGCCACCGGCGACCGCGGCTTCACCGCCATGACCGAGCGCCATTTCAAGTTCTTCAAGGAGGTCAAGCCTTACTTCGCGGCGCAGGAAAAGCAGTTCAAGCTGGAGCGCGGCAACAGCTTCTCGCGCTTCCTCGACCCGCGCTCGCTGGACGATTCCGGTTCCATGTGCGCGGCCCTGATGCGCGCGCGCGCCGCCAGGGTCGGCCCCGACCTGGCCGACATGATCGCCACCTGCAGCGACTGGGTCGCCCACCAGCAATTCCGCCTGCAGGACGGCACCCTGGCGCGCAAGCGCCCGCAGGCCGCATCGCTGTGGGCCGACGACCTGTACATGAGCGTGCCGGCGCTGGCCGAACTGGGGCGCATGAGCGGCCAGCGCGCGCACTTCGACGACGCGGTGAACAATGTGCTGAACATGGCCGGCTACCTGTTCAACCCGCAGGCCAGGCTGTACACCCACGGCTGGCATGCCGGCATGGCCGATGCGCCGAACTTCTACTGGGCGCGCGCCAACGGCTGGTCGGTGCTGGCCATGTCCGACCTGCTGGACGTGCTGCCGACAGACCATCCCGGCTACCCGAAAGTGCTGGCGCAACTGCGCCTGGCGCTGCACGGCATCGCCGAACGCCAGTCCGGCAGCGGCCTGTGGCACCAGATGCTCGACCGTAACGACTCCTACCTGGAAACCTCGGCCTCCGCCATCTTCACCTACGTGATCGCGCACGCCGTCAACCAGGGCTGGCTCTCGCCGGCCCCCTACGGCTCCATCGCGCAAGCCGGCTGGGCCGGCCTGCAGACCCGCATCACCGAGCAGGGCGAAGTGGAAGGCACTTGCGTCGGCACCACCCTGGCCGGCGACCAGGTGTACTACTACAACCGCCCCACCAGCAAGCACGCCCTGCACGGCTATGGCCCGGTGCTGCTGGCCGGCGCCGAGATGATCAAGCTGGTCACCAATCCCAAGCTCGACATCCAGTACCGCGTGCGCACCTACCATTACGTGCCCAAAGGCGGCGCCACCGACTACCGCGAACACCACTGAGGAGCCGCCATGACCACCACCCGCCTGCTGGCCGCCCTGGCGGCCGCCCTGCCCGCGCTGGCCTTGCCCTGCGCGGGCGCCGCCGAACGCCTGGCCATCACGCTGCAGCACGACCTCGACATCGCGCGCCCGTCCGAGACGGTGACCGTGCCCTGGTCGGAGGTGAACAAGGCGCTGCCGCACGCCCTGGTGCAAAAGATCGCCGTGCGCGACGCCGCCGGCCGCGTGGTGCCGCACCAGGTCACCAACGTCGCGCCGCAGGCCAAGGACCCGCAGAACATCGGCATCGCCTATGGCGAACTGATTTTCCAGCACAGCTTCAAGGCCGGCGAAAAGAGCGCCACCTACACCGTGGAAAAGATCGACAGCGTGGCGCCGGTCTTCACCGCGCAAACCTTTGCCCGCTACGTGCCCGAGCGGCTGGACGATTTCGGCTGGGAGAACGACAAGCTGGCCCACCGCACCTACGGCCCCGCGCTGGCGGCGCCGGCACCGCCCGGCGTGACGAAGGAAGTGCTGGTGACCTCCGGCCTGGACCTGTGGTTCAAGCGCGTGCCCTACCCGGTCGTCGACCGCTGGTACAACAAGGGCCACGACCACTACCACCATGACGAAGGCGAAGGCATGGACATGTACAACGTCGGCCGCTCGCGCGGCGCCGGCGGCACCGGCGTGTGGGATGGCGCCAGGCTGTACGTCTCGACCAACTACGCCGGCTGGAAAGTACTGGCCAACGGGCCGGTGCGCACGGTGTTCGAATTGCGCTACGCCGCCTGGGACGCGGCCGGCCTGCCGGTCACCGAGGTCAAGCGCTTCACCGTCGACGCCGGCCAGCAGCTCGACATGATCGAATCGACCTTCAGCTATGCCGGCGAGCAGCCGCTGACCATCGCCGTGGGCCTGAACAAGAACCCGGCCGACAAGGGCCAGGCCCCGCAGATCGCCACCAGGCGCGACGGCAAGGTGCTGCTGCAGTGGGTCGAGCAAGCCAGCAATGGCGCCTTCGGCACGGCGGTGATCGTGCCGGCCGCGCAAGGCTTCGCCGAGGATGCGCTGAACGAATTGATCCTGGCACCTGCCACCGCCGGCAAGCCGCTGCGCTACTACGCGGGCGGCGCCTGGAGCCGCGCCGGCGAGATCACCACGCGCACGCAGTGGGAACAATACGTCGCCAACGCCGCCGCCCGCGCCGCCAACCCGGTGCGCACCGTGCTGAAGGCGGTCCCATGACGCGCCGCGGCCAAGCAAGCCAGCGCCCCGCCGCCGGGGGCGCGCCAATCGAGCCGGGGCCCGGCCGTCGCCAACGGCGCGCGTTGCTGCGCGGAGCCATCGCCGGCGGCGTCTGGCTGGCAGCGCAGCCGGCGATGGCACGCGTGGCGGCCGCCGTCGCGGCAGGCGCAGCGGGCGGCGTGGACCGTGCCGCGGGCAGCGCGGCTGGTGCGGCGGGCGTGGCTGGTGCGGCGGGCGGCGCGCAGCGTACGGCCGGCGGCGCCGGCAGGACGGACCCGTGGCAGCGGGCGCGCCAGATCGCGGCGCGCTTTGCCACGCCGCTGGCCTTCCGCCAGCAGGATTTCCCGGTGACGAAGTTCGGCGCCAAGCCGTGCGAACTGGTGGACGTGCAAGGCCAGGTCGCATCGCTCCAAACGGGCACGCTCAAGACCCCGGCCCAGGGCAGCCACGACTGCTACCCTGCCATCACCGCCGCCATCGCCGCCGCCCACCAGGCCGGCGGCGGCCGCGTGCTGATCCCGCAGGGGAACTGGTACATCAAGGGCCCGCTGGTGCTGCGCTCGAACGTCCACGTCCACCTGCAACAAGGCGCGCGCCTGATGTTCAGCGCCAATCCCGACGATTACGCCAGGTACGGCGACGTCGATTGCGGCAGGAACGGCAAGCTGGTACGCAGCCGCTGG
Organism: uncultured Duganella sp.; assembly: GCA_946482335.1. The sequence continues at coordinate 31,507 of CAMLRG010000032.1, forward strand.
CAAGGCAACGATTGCCTGAATTTTTCGCCGCTGGTCTACGCCCATGGCCAGCAGAACATCGCCCTCACCGGCGAAGACTGGACGTCCATCCTGGACGGCCAGGGCGGCGTGCCCTTCGAGAACAAGCCCGACGAGTGCTGGTGGGACTGGAAAGGCCGCGGCAAGCCCGCGCGCGCACGCACCGAAGTCGCCCCCAACCCGAACAACCTCGCCCTGGCCCGGCGCGCGCCGGCACTGGGCGCGCAGGAGCGCACCTTGATCGAAGGCCCCGGCACCCGCTGGCAAAGCGACTCGCGCTACCTGCCGGCGCTGTCGGAGGCCGGCATCCCCGCCAACGAGCGCGTGTTCGGCCACGGCCACTTCCTGCGCCCCTGCATGGTCGAACTGATCGAATGCGAGAACGTGCTGCTGCAGGGCTACCACATCACCGGCGCGCCGTTCTGGGTGCACCACCCGGTCGCCAGCCGCAACGTCCACGTCAAGGGCGTGAACATGGAAAGCCTGGGCCCGAACAGCGATGGCTTCGATCCCGAGGCTTGCGACGGCGTGCTGGTGGAGCAATGCACCTTCAACAATGGCGACGACTGCATCGCCATCAAGTCCGGCAAGAACCGGGATACCCGCTACGGCCCCACCCGCAACATCCTGATCCGCCACTGCGTGATGAACAGCGGCCATGGCGGCGTCACCCTGGGCAGCGAAATGGCCGGCGGCATCGAGCACATTTACGCCGAGCGCATCGAATTCCGCAACGTGCACTGGGCCAGCGACGCGCTCAACACGGCCATCCGCCTGAAGACCAATATGAACCGCGGCGGCTTCCTGCGCCACCTGTACGTGCGCGATTGCAGCCTGCCCAACGGCGTGCAGACCAGCCCCGGTTTCTACAAGCCGCTGCCCGGCACCAGCAAGCCGGCCGGCCAGGTCGCCTCGAGCGCCGGCGCCGTGATCACCGTCGATTGCGATTACGCCCCGGCCGACGATGCCGTGCGCACGCGGCCGCCGCAAGTATCGGACATCGAGATTGCCGGCCTCACGGTCGGCAACGTCGCCATCGGCGGCGGCCGGTACTCCTGCTACCAGGCCATGGTCCTGCTGGGGCCCGTGGCCAGCAGCTACAACGGGGCCGCCGGCGCCGCCATCGCGCCCATTGCGCGCGTCACCATCCGCGACTGCGATTTCGGCAACCCGCGCCATGCCGGGCAACCGTGGCTGCTGCACAACGTCCGCGGCCTGGTGCTCGACAACGTCACCATCGGCGGCAAGCGCTACAGCGGGGAGTTTGCCGCCGACGCCTGATCAATTACAAACCTCAGCTGGAATAAATATAAAAGGAGATAACATGAAGTTGACGGATCAAGCAGAAGCCTTGCGCAAGTGCGCGCTGCGCCTGGTCGGCACGTACTCGGTCGCCGCGCTGGCGACTGGCCTGGCCCACGCCCAGGGCGCCGCCCCTGCACCGGCCGCCGCGGCCGAAGAGCCGCAGATGAAGGTGGTGGTGACCGGCCTGCGCGCCGCGCTGGAATCGGCCTTGAACAAGAAGCGCGAAGACAATGGCATCGTCGACGTGATCAAGGCCGAGGACATGGGCAAGTTCCCCGACACCAACCTGGCCGAATCGCTGCAGCGCGTACCGGGCGTGGTGATCGACCGCGACGCCGGCGAAGGGCGCAGCATCACCGTGCGCGGCCTGGGCCAGGACTTCACGCGCGTGCGCATCAACGGCCTGGAAGCGCTGGCCACCACCGGCGGCACCGACAGTTCCGGCGGCACCAACCGTTCGCGCGGCTTCGACTTCAACGTGTTCGCGTCCGAACTGTTCTCTTCCCTGACCGTGCGCAAGAGCTCCTCGGCCGACGTCGACGAAGGCTCGCTGGGCGCCACCGTGGACCTGCAAACCATGCGTCCCTTCGACCTGAAGGGCTTCAACGCCATGATCACGGCCAAGGGCAAGTACAACGACCTGTCGGAGAAGACCGACCCGCGCGTGGCCTTCCTGCTGTCCGACACCTTCGCCGACCGCAAGGTGGGCGTGCTGCTGTCCGGCGCCTTCTCCAAGCGCCAGCTGCTGGAGGAAGGCTTCTCCACCGTGCGCTGGGACAACGGCCCCTCCAGCGGCGGCTGGTGCGCGCCGCAGGGCGTGGCCGCCAACCCGTCCAACTCCAGCGCCACCACCTGCGGCCCGGCCGCGCAAGGCGTGCCGCGCCTGCCGGCATCGGCGGCGGCGACCGAAGCGTACAACCTGGCCAGCAATGCCGCCAACTTCCATCCGCGCCTGCCGCGCTATGGCCGCCTGACCCACGACCAGGACCGCATCGGCCTGACCGGTTCGGTGCAGTGGCGCCCGATGCAGGGATCGCTGCTGACCTTCGACATGCTGTACGCCAAGCTCGACGCAACGCGCCAGGAAGACTTCCTGGAAGCGATTTCGTTCAGCCGCTCCGCCAGCCAGGGCGGCAAGCCGCAAACCTCGGTGGTGGCAGCGCAGTACGCGCCCAACGGCAACCTGCTGTACGGACAATTCAACGGCGTCGACATGCGCGCCGAATCGCGCTTCGACGAACTGTCCACCACCTTCACCCAGCCGACCCTGAGCCTGGAGCAGCGCCTGACCGATACCCTGCAACTGCAGGCACGCGTCGGCCGCGCCACCTCGAAGTTCCGCAACCCGGTGCAGACCACCACCACGCTCGACGCGCTGAACGTGAACGGCTACACCATCGACTTCCGCCAGGACGACCGCCATCCGCTGGTCACGCTGCCGTTCGACCCGGCTTCGGCCAGCAGCGGCCTGGGCATCATCGGCGTGCCGCAGGCGGCCAGCGGCAGCCAGCCGAACACGGTGCCCAACACCACCACCAGCGAAATCCGTATCCGCCCGCAAGGCGCCACCAACCGCAACGACACCGCGAGCGTGGACCTGGCCTGGGAAGCGTCCGATGCGCTGACCATCAAGGGCGGCGTCAACCGCAAGAAGTACGCCTTCGATTCCTATGAGTCGCGCCGCGTCAACCAGAACGACACCATCTTCGCGCCGCCGGCCGGCGCCGGCAACCTGACCACCATGGTGAGCGGCTTCGGCAAGGGCCAGGACCTGCCGGCCGGCACCTACACCAGCTGGATCATCCCGGACCTGAACGCCATCGCCAAGGCCTACGACATCTACTGCAACTGCCTCAAGAGCGGCCCGGCCGGCGGCCCGGGCGACTTCACCCTGTCCTCCATCACCAACGGCAATGCGCGCGGCAACAACCGCGCGGTCGGCGAGGATGACAAGGGCCTGTACCTGATGGGCGAATTCAAGACCGAGCTGGGCGGCATTCCCGTGCGCGGCAACGTCGGCGCGCGCTACGTGAAGACCGAATTGTCGGCCACCGGCTACCTGGCCACCGGCGGCGGCACCCCGGTCACGGTGGAGAACAAGTATTCCGACACCCTGCCGTCGTTCAACCTGGCCGCCAACCTGGCACCGGACTTCATCGCCCGCTTCGGCGCCGCGAAAGTCATGACCCGGCCGCAGCTGAACAACCTGTCGCCCGGCGGCACCATCGCCACCACCGGCACGCTGACGGTCAACACCGGCAACCCGCTGCTCAAGCCCTTCCGCGCCAAGACTTTCGACACCAGCTTCGAATACTACTTCGGCAAGAACGCCTTCCTGGGCCTGGGCCTGTTCCAGAAGAACATCGACACCTACATCCAGTCGCTGCGCACCAACATGCCGTTCCGCGACACCGGCTTGCCGCTGTCGCTGCTGCCGGCCAACTTCACCGGCGAGGAAGTGTTCCAGGTCACCGCCCCGATCAACACCGACGGCGGCAAGCTCAAAGGCTTCGAGATCAACTACCAGCAGCCGTTCACCTTCCTGCCGTCCTGGGGCCGCGACTTCGGCGCGCTGCTGAACTACACGCACGTGAAGTCGAAGATCGAATACGTGGTCTCGCCCACCAGCAGCACGCGCATCACCGACGACTTGCTGAACCTGTCGCCGCGCGCGTGGAACGCCACCCTGTACTACGACAACGGCAAGCTGAGCGCGCGCATCTCGGCCTCCTCCCGCGCCGCCTTCGTGACCCGCGTGCCGGGCCAGAACAACAACGACGTGGAAGGCAAGAACAAGTCGCTCAACGTGGACTTCTCGCTGTCCTACAAGGTCAACGACAAGCTGGAAATCACGCTGGAAGGCGTGAACCTGAGCAACGAGGAAAACGACCAGTTCGTCAGCCGCGCGCGCGACAGTGTGGTGGTCAACAACGTGACCGGCCGCGAATTCCTGGCCGGCCTGCGCTACAAGTTCTGATGGGTTTTTAAGGCGT
>CAMLRG010000033.1 GCA_946482335.1 uncultured Duganella sp.
TTCGAACAGACGGGGTCTGACCCTCCGGGTCAGACCCCGGTTTACCGGTCTTGCATTTCATCCCCCAATTCCTGCATTTCGTCGCACAATCTGTTTATTCATTTGCTAACGCCCGTACGATCAAAAGATCGCAACTGAGAGTCAGGAAAGGATAACGATAATGGACGATCCCAGCTCTGTCAGCCTTGCCCCCACCGCCGGCAACGAACGTATCGAAGCGCTCGATGTAGTACGCGGTTTCGCGCTGATCGGCATTTGCATCATGAATGTCGAATACTTCAACCGCGCGATCGCCGATCTCGGGCGCGGCATCAATCCGGCCCTGACCGGGCCCGACTTTGTCATCAGCTTCATCACCCAGTATTTCGTCACCGGCAAATTCTGGACCATCTTCTCGCTGCTGTTCGGCATGGGCTTTGCCGTCATGCTGACCCGAGCCGACCAGGCCGGGCGCAGCTTCCTGGCGCCATACTTGCGCCGTATCCTTGCGCTTGCCGTGTTTGGCGCCGGCCACAGCATCTTCCTGTGGTCGGGCGATATCCTGTTCAGTTATTCGGTGGCCGCAGCCTGCCTGCTCATCACCATGTACGGTCGGCCGAAATACATCGCGGCCGGCATCGCGCTGTCCGTGCTGGTGGGCCTGGCGCCCAAAGCCGCCGTGCTGGCGGGCGTGCCGGAAAAATCCGTCCCTGATTTGAATGCGTTTTTCGGCATCGCCGGCGGGCTCGCTTATTTTTCGCTGGTCGGCTGGTGGCTGCGCGGCGATCAGCGTGTGAAAAAATTGAATATGCCAACGGTGGCGCTGCTGTTCCTGGCAGTTGGCATCATTGCCCTGATTGTCGCGGTGGTGATGTGGGTCTTGCCCGCCATGCCGCGCGAAGCGCGACTCGGTTTGCCGGTGTTCGGCCTTGCCGCAACGATCCTCGGCATCCTGAGCCACAAGTTCCATGAGCCGAAATCACAACGCCCATGGCGTCTGGGGGTGGGCATGTATGTGTTCTCCTTCTTTATGATGACGGGCGTTGGCGGCATGATGTACATACTGCCTGAAAAGGCGGAGCCGGTTGCGCAAGCTGGTGCTGTCGCGTCGCCTGCCGCCGACAAGGCCGCCAAAGCGAAGGCGGAAAAAGCCACCGAACGCGCCAAGCGCCTGAAGGAACGCGAGGAAGCCGTGAAGAAGGAAGTCCAGGTCTCCACCAGCGGCAGCTACACAGAACACCTGGCATTGCGCGCCGAACGCTTTGCCAAGCACGCGCCAAGCGAAGTTGGCTTCGCGACCATCCTGGTTGGCATGTTCCTGCTCGGTTCCTGGTTCGTCCGCTCCGGCATCATGGAAAACACGCGTGCCCATCTGCCGCTGTTCCGCAAGCTCGCGCTTTATGGACTGCCGGCCGGTATCGGCCTGGGCCTGCTGGGCTCCACCATCGCCATGCGCTCGGTGCCTGGCTCGAACGGCGCCGACGGCTTCCAGCTCGCGAGCGGCTTGCTCATGCTGGGCAACTTGCCGGCCTGCCTCGGCTATGTCGGGCTGGTCGTCGTCATGCTGCATAGCAGTTCCGTCTTTGCCAGGATTAAGGTGCTGGCACCGTTCGGCCGCATGGCCTTGACCAATTACCTTACCCAATCGGTGGTCGGGGCACTCTATTACTTTGGCTGGGGCTTCGGCCACTATGGTGTCAGCCGCGTGCACCAGATGGCCTATGTCGCCTGCCTGGTAGTGCTGCAGATCGCGTTCAGCCACTTCTGGCTGTCCCGCTTCCGCTACGGTCCGATGGAATGGCTGTGGCGCGCCTTTACTTACTGGACCATTCCTCCAATGGCGCTGGAAAAACCATCGCGTGTTGCGGTAGCGGCGGGGGTACGCTGATTGCGGGTTGCCTTGCATAGGCTGGCGCCAGCCATGGTGCTGGCAGCGGTGGCGGGCAGCGCCATCGCTGAAAGCTTCGAAGTGCCCGGCCTGGCGCAGCGGGCTCGCATTCAGGTCGACAAATGGGGCGTGCCGCATATCTATGCCGCGAGCCAGGAGGACCTGTATTTTGTGCAGGGCTTCAATGCGGCGCGCGACAGGCTGGCGCAGATCGACTTGTGGCGGCGCCGCGGATTGGGCCGCATGGCGGCGGTCTTCGGACCCGCCTATTTGGAGCAGGACCGTGCGGCGCGGCTTTTCCTGTATCGCGGCGACATGGCTGTGGAATGGAAGGCCTATGGCAGCGGTGCGCGCGATGTGACCGAACGTTTCGTCGCCGGCATCAACGCCTACATCGACCTGCTGGAGCACAAGCCGGAACTGCTGCCGTTCGAATTCCGCCAGTTCTCCTACAAACCAGAGAAGTGGGCCGCCGAGGATGTCGTGCGCATCCGCAGCCATGGTTTGACGCGCAACCTGCTGCAGGAATTCGAAAGGGCGCACGTGGCGTGCAAGGTTGGCCTGGACGCGGACAGGCTGCGCGCGAGGCTGGCGCCGGCCTGGGTGACGCGTGTGCCGGAAGGGCTCGACCCCTGCCTGCCGGAGCATGCGCTGGACGTTTTCCATCTCGCGACCGCCCCTGCGCGCCTGATGCGCAATGCCGCCAAGCGCGAAAAGGCCGACAAGGCCGACGTGGCGGCTGCCGATGCGCAGCGCATGGAAGGCAGCAACAACTGGGTCATTGCGCCGTCGCGCAGCAAGACCGGGCGGCCCATCCTGGCCAACGACCCGCACCGCGCCTATGCCGCGCCTTCCTTGCGTTACATCGTCCACCTCAGCGCACCGGGGCTGGACGCGATCGGGGCGGGCGAGCCCGCCTTGCCGGGCATTTCGATCGGACACAATGGCCGTATCGCGTTCGGCCTGACGATATTCGGTATCGACCAGGAAGACCTTTACGTCTACCGGACCAAGCCCGACAATCCGAACCAGTATCTTTACCAAGGCAAATGGGAAGATTTCCGCGTGGTGCAGGAAAACGTCGCTTTGCCCGGTGGGCGCAGCAAGGCGGTCGAGCTGCGCTTTACACGGCATGGCCCGGTCATTTTCGAGGAACCGGCAAAACGCCGTGCGCTGGCGGTGCGCAGCGCGTGGTCGGCGCCCGGCACTGCGCCTTACTTTGGCAGCATGGACTATATGCGCGCGCAGGACGCGGCGCAGTTCCGTGCCGCCATGGCCCGCTGGGGGGCACCGGCGGAGAACCAGGTGTATGCCGACATCGCCGGCAATATCGGCTGGGTCGCGGCCGGACTGTCACCGCTGCGGCCCAATTGGGACGGCCTGCTGCCGGTGCCGGGCGACGGCCGTTATGAGTGGCGTGGTTTCCTGGACGGCGCCAGGCTGCCGGCGCAATTCAACCCGAAGCAGGGCTGGTTTGGCAGCGCGAACGAAATGAACCTGCCCGCATCCTTCCCCTACAAGGAATACAAGATCGGCTTCGAATGGGCGCACGAATCGCGGGCGCGGCGCATCGCGGAAGTACTGGGCAGGCCGGGTAAGCTCGGGATCGAGGATATGGAGCGCCTGCAGAACGATCAGGTATCCATTCCCGCGCGGCGGGTGCTGGCGGTGCTCAGGACGGTGAAAGCCGCCGAGTCAGGCGCACAGGCCGCGTTGCGCATGCTCGGCGCATGGGATGCCGAAGTCAGTGCGCCGTCGGGCGCAGCGGCCTTGTTCGAGCTGTGGTGGTCGCGCCACCTTGGCGAAGCCTTCAAGACGGCCTTGCTTGGCCCGTCCGGGGCACGCGCGATGGGTGCTCCCGATGCCGGTGTGCTGCTGGAAGCGCTGGAGCAGCCGGCGGCGCACTTCGGCATGAACGCCGTCGCGCGCCGCGACCGTCTGCTGCTGGATAGCCTGGCGGCGGCATGGAACGAGATGGTGCGTTTGCAGGGCAGCGAACCGGCGCGCTGGGCCTGGGGCAGGATGCAGTTCAGCTATTTCATGCATCCCATGTCGCAAGCGGTGGACGCGGCCACGCGCGCGAAACTCGACGTCGGCCCGCTGCCGCGCGGCGGCAGCGCCTATACCGTCAACCAGTCCGGCTACCACCCGGCCAACTTCTGGCAGATCAACGGGCCATCGTTCCGCGTCGTGATCGACGTTGGCGGATGGGACAATTCACGCGCCATGAATACGCCGGGACAGTCGGGCGACCCGGCCAGTCCGCATTATCGCGACCTGGTCCAAAGCTGGGCCGTCGGATCCTATTTTCCGCTGCTGTATTCGCGCAAGGCGGTCGATGCCGCGACGGAAAGGACGATCGAACTGCTGCCTGCCCGGCGTTGACCCGCATTATGGGCTCACGTTCATGCGCTGCGTATGGGTCCAGTTGTGGTCCCAGGCACTGACCGCCGAGGCATAGGTGCGCCAGGTCTGGCCTTCGCCCGGCCACGGGTTCATGATGTAGATGTAGTTGGTGCCGTTGTACGTCTCGTAGCCGCGTCCCACCATGATATGGCCGCCGCCATTGGTCCAGCCGTAACGGATCACGAATGGCCGGTTGCCGTTGATCTCGTTCACCACCGACGTCCACGACAGGTAATTGTTGATGGCGGTGTTCGGCACGCCCCAGTTGTACAGGATGTTCTGCACGCTGCCTGAAGTGCCATACATATTGTTCGGCCGGTTGGCATAGCTGTTCCAGTCGAAGGTGGTGTTGCCGCAAGCGTAGTTGATGCCATACGCCCAGTTCACGATCTGGCATTGGCTCGGCGTGCGGTTGTAGTAGTTCAGCACGGCCTTGCTCGAGGCGGACCAGCACCACTGGCTATGTTCCTGGGTGGTGAGCGGAACGCCCAGCGTGCGCCACTGCGCAAAGGCGGAGGGCAGGGCGAGTGCCAGCACGGCGCCGGCGAGGATTTTTGCGATGTTCATGGTGCGCCTCCTTTAGCGGAATGCTTCGATATTGGCCTTGACCGCTGCGCGCAGTGGCTGCAGGAGCTCGGCCCCGTCGACCAGCTGGTTGCCGGCCTTCTTCAGCAGCAGCGATTCGCGCGCCGAGTGCAGCGGTGCGAATTTGGCACGGTCCACTTCCAGGAAGTCCGAACGCGCCTGGTAGACGCGGATGAAGCGCAGGTTCGACCGTGCGCTGTTGCCATGGGCCGCCATGGCGGCGTCGACGTCCTTGGCCAGCACCGCGCCGCCATAAGCGACGGTTTCGAAGCGGCCGTTCACCTGCTGCACGGTGGCCAGGCCGATCGGCTTGCCGTGCAGTGAAACGACGAAGCGCCATTCGCCGGTCGGTTTCGCCAGCGCAGGCAGGTCACCGCGCACCATCAGCGCTTTCGGGTCGACGGTGTACACTTCGAAGCCGTGGCTGATGCTGGCCTGCTTCAGGTCGCCGACATCGGTGACGTCGAGCGGGAAGTCCACCGGGGCGCTGCCGGGGCGAAGCGCCTGCTGGTGCTCGGCGAATTGCACAAGACCGTGTTTGGCGGCTTGCAGGGCCGCGCCATTGTCCGCTTGGGCCAGCAATGGCGCGGCCATCACTGCTGCGCAGGCAATGCGCAGCCAGAGTCGATGCGTTTGCATGTGACTACTCCTCTGAAGGTTGATCAGATATTTTTTGAGGTACGAGTGGATCGCCCCCTCTGTGCTGGACCTGAGAGTTTCACAGGCATGGCCGCCCGCTTGCTCCTTCGGTGCGCCGGCCTTGCTGCGCCAACGGCTCTTCAGAGTTGTGAAAACACGCGACCGGTCCTTGGGCCTGAGAGATTCGGGGACGCGCTTGCTCCTTCGGCGTTGTCCGTGGGGCGGACAAACTCTCCCGATCGCGCGGCCGGCATGCGCCGGCAGCGAGCACAGGATAACCCAGGCTTTTCAGCGATTTCAATTGTTTTCATGAGCGCGTTGCTTTTTCGCCAATAGCCCCATTCCTGCTATGCTGTTGACACTTGCCAGGGAAATTGGTAACGTTTCCAAAAATAGCCGTACACGACAGGAGACAGGATGTTGAAGCAGTTCTTTGCTTGCGCAATGGCGCTGGGCGCTGCGTCCGCGCAGGCGGGCGGCCCGAGCGCGGAAGTGATCCACTGGTGGACGTCGGGCGGCGAATCGGCTGCCGTCAAACAGCTGGCAAATGCTTACCGCGCTGCCGGCGGCACCTGGATCGACACGGCGATTGCCGGCGGCGACCAGGCCCGCGCCGTCACCCTCAACCGCATGGTCGGCGGCAAGGCGCCAACGGCCGCGCAATTCAATATCTCCAAGCAATTCGTCGATATCGTGGACCAGGAAATGCTGGTGCCGCTGGACGATGTCGCGCGCCAGCAGCACTGGGATACCACGCTGCCGGAGCCGATCGTCAACACCATCCGCATCGATGGCCACTACTATGCGATGCCGATGAATATCCACATGCAGACCTGGATCTGGTATTCCAAGGCTGCGTTCAAGAAGGCCGGCATCGCGAAGGAACCCGCCACCGTCGATGAACTGTTTGCCGCGCTGGACAAGCTGAAAGCGGCCGGCCTGGTGCCATTGGCGCACGGCGGACAGGCGTGGCAGGAGCACGTCCTGTTCGCGTCGATGCTGGCGAACCTGGGCGGCCGCCAGCTCTACCTGCAAGTGATGCGCGACCGCGACCAGCGCGTGATCAATTCGGAACCGGTGCGCAAGGTACTGCTGGCCTATAAGCGGCTGCAATCCTACGTCGATCCGGCATCGCCGGGCCGCAACTGGAACGACGCGACGGCCATGCTGGTCAGCGGCAAGGCCGGCGTGCAGATCATGGGCGACTGGGTCAAGGGGGAGTTCAGCAACGCGAAAATGGAGCCGGGCGTGCATTACGGCTGCATCCCGGGACTGGGACCGAACGCACCGTACGTGCTGCAGGGCGATGCCTTCGTCTTCCCGCGATCGGAACGGGCCGACGTGCAGCAGGCGCAGAAGCTGATGGCGAAAGTGCTGCTGGCGCCTGCCACGCAGGTCAGCTTCAACAAACTCAAAGGCTCGGTGCCGCCGCGCGCCGATGCCGATACCAGCCAGTTCGATGCATGCGGCCGCGCCGGCGCCGCCATCATGCGCGACCGCAACCGCCAAGTCGGGGCACCGGAAATTTACCTGACACCCGACCAGAACGGCGCCGTGCAGGATGCGCTGACCGCTTACTGGAACACGTCGATGCCGGTCGAGAAGGCGCAAAAGGCGCTGGCCGCTGCGCTGAGGAATTAGCCGGTGCGCCGTGCCATGTCCTATGCAGCGCTGCTGCCGATGCTGCTCACCGTATGCATCGCTTATCTCGGCTCGTTCGCGTGGACATTCTATGTGTCGCTCACGAGTTCGCGCAGCATCGCCACCAACAAACTGGTGGGCATGGCGCAATACGAGCGCCTGTTCGACAATGAGCGCTGGCTGCTGTCGCTGCATAACCTGGCGCTGTACGGCGTACTGTTCATCCTGGCCTGCATGGTGATCGGCTTCCTGCTGGCGGCGGCGATCGACCGCCAGGTGGCGGGCGAAGGCGCGCTGCGGACCGTCTTCCTTTATCCGTACGCCATGTCCTTCGTCGCGACGGGCCTGGTGTGGCAATGGATACTCACGCCGGGCGGCATCCCCGGCCTGGAAATCGACTGGCTGGTCGACCAGGACCTGGTGCTCTACACGGTGGTGCTGGCATCGGTCTGGCAGGCGTCGGGATTCGTGATGGCGCTGATGCTGGCCGGCTTGCGCGGGGTCGATCCCGAAATCTGGAAGGCGGCGAGGCTGGACGGCATTCCGGCCTGGCGCGTGTATGCTTCGATCGTGCTGCCGATGATGGCGCCAACCCTGGCCACCGTTTTCACCCTGCTGGCAACCATGGTGGTCAAGCTATACGATGCGGTGGTGTCGATGACGCAGGGCGGCCCCGGTACGGCCAGCGAGGTGCCGGCCAAATTCATCATGGACCACCTGTTCCTGCGCGCGAATATCGGGCTGGCCTCGGCGGGCGCAGTGGTGCTGCTGCTGACGGTGCTGGCCCTGCTGGCCCCTTCCGCTTACGCACGCAGCCGAAGGAGGACGGCATGAAGCCTGCCCGCATCGGGCTGTACGCATTTCTGGCCAGCGCAGCGCTGTTTTTCCTGTTGCCGCTGTATGTGATGCTGGTGACGTCGCTGAAGCCGATGGATGAAATCCGCCTTGGCAATATCTTCGCGCTGCCGCTGGCGCCGACGCTGGATGCATGGCGGGCCGCGTGGAGCGAAGCTTGCACCGGCGCAGCGTGCGAAGGCGTACAGGGAGGCTTCTGGAATTCGGTGCGCATCGCCGTGCCGAGCACCTTACTGCCGATCGCACTGGGCGCGTTGAACGGATATGCGCTGTCGTTCTGGCGGCCGCGCGGTGCCAACATCCTGTTTGGCGTCCTGCTTCTGGGTGCCTTCGTGCCGGTGCAGGTGATGATCTATCCGCTGGTGCGCATGATGGCGGCACTGGGCGTGTTCGGCACCTTGCCGGCAATCGTGATCGTGCACCTGGTGTTCGGCATGCCGGTGCTGACGCTGTTGTTCCGCAACTACTATGCGGCGCTGCCGCAGGAGCTGTTCCATGCGGCGCGCATCGACGGCGGCGGCTTCTGGCGCATCTTCTGGCACGTGATGCTGCCCTTGTCGGTACCGATGCTGGTGGTGGCGGCGATCATGCAGCTGACGGGCGTGTGGAACGACTACATCCTGGGGCTCGTGTTCGCGGGCCGGGATAACCTGCCGATGACCGTGCAGCTGAATAACGTGATCAATACCACGACGGGTACCCGTCTTTACAACGTCAATATGGCCGCCACGATCCTGACGGCGCTGGTGCCATTGGCGGTTTATTTCCTGTCGGGCCGCTGGTTCGTGCGCGGCATCACCGCCGGCGCTGTGAAAGGTTGAACGGATGTCGAATGTCAGTCTGAAAAATCTGCAGATCACCCTTGGCGGCAACGCCATCATCCGTGGCCTGGACCTGGAGGTGGATGAGGGCGAATTCCTGGTGCTGCTGGGCCCATCCGGCTGCGGCAAGTCCACGCTGTTGCACAGCATCGCCGGCCTGACGGAAATCAGCGGCGGGACCATCGACATCGGCGGCAAGGACATGTCGCGCACCGATCCCAGCGAGCGCGGGATCGGCATGGTGTTCCAATCCTATGCGTTGTATCCCACCATGACGGTCGAGAAGAACATGTCGTTCGGCCTGCGCATCGCAGGCGTGGAGAAGGCGGAGATCAGGCGCCGGGTCGACCGCGCAGCAGCGATGCTGCACCTGGGCGAACTGTTGCAGCGCAAGCCGTCGGCCTTGTCCGGCGGGCAGCGGCAACGGGTGGCGATCGGCCGCGCGCTGGTGCGCGAGGCGGGCGTGTACCTGTTCGATGAACCGTTGTCCAACCTCGATGCCAAGCTGCGTACCGATTTGCGGCGCGAACTCAAGCTGCTGCACCAGCAGCTGGGCGCGACCATGATTTACGTGACCCATGACCAGGTCGAGGCCATGACCTTGGCCAGCCGCATCGCCGTCATGCGCGCCGGCGAAGTGCAGCAGGTCGGTACGCCGGGCGAGGTGTATGAGCGGCCCGCCAACCTGTTCGTGGCCGACTTCCTTGGGGCTCCGGCGATGAATTTCATCGACGGCACTGTCGATGCGGGCGGCACGTTCTCCGGCGCAGGCCTGCGCCTGGCGCTCGGCGCGGCTGCGGCCGCGCAGGCGGAAGCGGGCGGCGGCGCGTTCAAGGCGGTGCTGGGCGTTCGGCCGGAACATATCGCGCTGGTGCCGGGCGGTCCGCTGCAGGGCCGGGTGACGCTGGTCGAACCGATGGGCGCGCACCGCGTGGTCTGGCTCGATTGCGGCGGCAAGCAGATGTCCTGCATCGTGCAGGGCGGCAGGGCGATAGCGCCGGAGGACGCGATCGCCTTTGCGATCGATGCACAATGCGTATCCTTATTCGACCCGGTCAGTGGCAAGCGCTTTGAAACGGCGGGCGCTTCCAGTATGCTCGCGATGACGGAATAATCTAAAGGAAAACAGTGGCCACTATTAAAGACGTAGCCCGCCTGGCGGGCGTAGGACTGGGCACCGCCTCCCGCGTCGTGAGCGGCAAGGGATCGGTGTCTCCGGCGACGCTCGAGAAGGTCAGGAAGGCGATCGATGAACTGGGATTCCGGCCCTCGCATGCGGCGCGCACGCTGCTGACCGGCACCAGCCAGATGATCGGCGTCTACATCCCCGTCCTGAGCGGCACTTTCTATACGCCGATCCTGCAGATCATCGACAATGAGCTGCGTGCCGCCGGCTTGCACATGGTGGTGGCTTTCGGCGTCGGCCTGGGCGACGAACGCCGGCAGGCCAAGGAAGGCATCCAGTTCCTGATGGAGCGCGGTTGCGATGGCTTGATCGTGATGACCAGCGCTTTGCTCGATGAAGATGTCGAAGCGCTGGGCGCGCAGCAAGGGCGCATTGTGGTGCTGAACCACAGCCTGCCCAGCATCCCCGACCAGTGCTTCATGGTGGACCACAAACTGGGCGGGCGCCTGGCGGCGCGCGCCTTGCTGGACCACAAGCACCGCGAGATCGCCGTAGTGGCGGGACCGTCGCGCCTGGCCGACAACGTGGCGCGCATCGAAGGCTTCATGGAGGAGTTGCAAGCGGGCGGTATCGACACCAGCCGCATGTGGGTGGCAGAGAGCGACTTTTCGCCGGCAGGCGGCTGGGCCGCCGCCAAGGAACTGGTCGAGTCGGGGCATCGCTGCACCGCCCTGTTTTGCGCCAACGATGAAATGGCGGTGGGCGCCTTGTCGTATTTCCAGGAGGCGGGCATCCGCGTGCCGCACGACCTGTCCGTGATCGCTTATGACGATACGCCGAGCGCCGAGTTTTCCGCGCCGCGCCTGACCACCGTCCATATGCCCTGGCGCGAGATGACGATGAATGGCCTGAGCGCCTTGCTGAACCGCTGCTATGGCTTGCGCCGCACGGTGACGCGCAGCTTCCCGGTGACGGTGACGTTGCGGGCATCGCTGGCCAAGGCGGCCGGTACGGCCAAGCGCAAGGCGGCAGCATGAATTGATCCTGTAAGGGGCGCTTGCGCCCTTTTTTTCGACGTAGTGTGGAAACCTTTCCAAACCTGAGCAAGACTGAACATGACTACTCCAGACCAGATTGAACCAGGCGCGCCGGCGCGCAGCGACTTTGCCCGCGACTTCCTGTGGGGCTGCGCCACCTCGTCCTACCAGATCGAGGGGGCCGCCCGCGAAGATGGGCGCGCCGAATCGATCTGGGACCGTTTTGCCGCGACGCCGGGCAAGGTGCGCGACGGCTCCAGCGGCGCGGTGGCTTGCGACCATTACCACCGCTGGCCGGAAGATATGGATATCGCCCGCGGCCTGGGTCTGAACGCCTATCGCTTCTCGATCGCCTGGCCGCGCATCGTGTCCGAGTTTGGCGCGGCGCCCAACCAGAAAGGGCTGGACTTCTATTCGCGCCTGGTCGACGGCATGCTGGAGCGGGGCATCCAGCCCTGGGCCACGCTGTACCACTGGGACTTGCCGCAATACCTGCAGGAGCGGGGCGGCTGGGCCGAACGCGACACTGTGCAGCGGTACCTGGAGTTCGCCGACGCGGTGACGCGCTGCCTGGGCGACCGGGTGCGGCACTGGATCACCCACAACGAGCCCTGGTGTACCGCCATCCTTGGCAACTTCGAGGGCGTGCATGCGCCGGGCCTGACCGACTTCGGTACGGCGCTGCAGGTATGCCACCATGTGCTGCTTTCGCACGGCAAGGCCGTGCCGCTGGTCCGCGCCAACGTGCCCGATGCCCGCGTCGGCATCTCGCTCAGCCTGCACCCGCTGCGCGCGGCCAGCGGCAGCGCGGCCGACCGCGCCGCGGCCGAGCGCCATGACGGCTTGCGCTACCGCTGGTTCCTCGATCCCCTGCATGGGCGCGGCTATCCTGCCGCGACGCTGGAGCAGGTGGGCGCCGCGGCGCCGGTCGTACAGGAAGGCGATATGGAGGCGATCGCGGTGGCGACCGATTTCATGGGCGTGAACTACTATTTTCCCGAGACGGTTGCGGACGCGCCAGGCCACGAGCCGCTGGATGCGCGCGTGCTGCCGCCGCCGGCCGGGGCGGAAACCACCGCCATGGGCTGGGAAGTGGCGCCGGAAGGCATGAGCGAGCTGCTTGGCCGCATCCATGCCGACTACGCGCCGAAGGAGCTGTACATCACCGAAAACGGTTCCTGCTATGACGATGAAGTGCTGGCCGATGGCACCGTGGCCGATACGCGGCGCCGCCGCTATCTCGCACGCCACTTGGGGGCGATGAAAGACGCCATTGCGGCGGGAGTGCCGGTGAAGGGCTATTTCGCCTGGAGCCTGGTCGACAACTTCGAGTGGGCGGAAGGCTATTCGCGGCGGTTCGGGCTGGTCCACATCGATTACAAAACACAGGAACGAAGGCTGAAGGAGAGCGGCAAGTGGTACCGCGCCTTCCTGCAACAGCGATAGAGAGGAGACAGATGAAGAAAATTGCTTTGTCGGCAGCGCTGGCGCTGCCGGTCGCCACAGGTGCGGCGATGGCGGCGCCGTTGGCCGATTGGCCGCACGTGCGCAGCGCCATTGCGCCGGATGCGGCGCTTGAAAAGCGTGTGGCAGCCATCGTGGCCGGCATGACGCTGGAACAGAAGGTAGGCCAAATGACCCAGCCTGAGATCAAGACGGTGACGCCGGACGAAGTGCGCCGCTACTATATCGGCTCGGTGCTGAACGGCGGCGGCAGCTGGCCGAATGGCAGCAAGCGCGCTACAGCGGCCGATTGGCTCGCGCTGGCGGAGAAGTACCACCAGGCGTCCATGGCGACCGATATGGCCGTCAAGGTGCCGGTGGTATGGGGCATCGACGCCATCCACGGCAACAGCAATGTGTTCGGCGCCACGCTGTTCCCCCACAATATCGGCCTGGGCGCGGCGCATAACCCGAAACTGGCCTACGAGATCGGCGCGGCAACCGGCAAGGCGGTGCGTGCCACCGGCATCGCCTGGGTATTCGGGCCGACCATCGCGGTGGTGCGCGACGACCGCTGGGGGCGCACTTATGAGAGCTTTTCGGAAGACGGCAAGCTGGTTGCCCAGTATGCGGGCCAATACGTCAAGGGCCTGCAGGGACGTTTCAAGGACGATGCCAATGTGATCGCCAGCGCCAAACATTTCATCGGCGACGGCGGCACGGACCAGGGCAAGGACCGCGGCGACAACAAGTCTTCGCTGGCCGACATGATCAATATCCATGGCGCCGGCTACGTGCCGGCCCTGGCGGAGGGTGCGCAGACGGTGATGGCTTCCTTCAACAGCTGGAATGGCGTGAAGATGCACGGCAGCCGCGAAGCGCTCACCGGTATTTTGAAGTCGAAGATGGGATTCGACGGCTTCGTCGTCAGCGACTGGAATGGCATCGGCGAAGTGCCGGGCTGCCGCAACGACAGCTGCCCGCAGGCGATCAATGCCGGCATGGATATGATCATGGTGCCGGACGACTGGAAGGCATTCATTGCCAATACGGTGGCCCAGGTGAAGGCGGGTGAGATCCCGATGGCGCGCATCGACGATGCCGTCAGCCGCATCCTGCGCGTCAAGCTGCGCGCGGGACTGTTCGGCAAGAGCCCGTCGCAGAATGCCTACGCCGGCAAGGACGCGGCGCTGCTCGACCGCGCGCTGGCGCGCCGTGCAGTACGCGAATCCCTGGTGTTGCTGAAGAACGAGGGACCGGCCCTGCCGCTCGCGCGCGGCAAAAAACTCCTGGTGGTGGGCAAGAGCGCCGACAACCTGTCCAACCAGACTGGCGGCTGGTCGCTGACCTGGCAGGGCACCGACAACACCAACGCCGACTTCCCGCATGCCGACAGCATCCTTGCGGGCATCCGTGCGGCGGCGGGCGAAGGCAATGTCGAATTCAGCGTCGATGGCCGGGGCGTGGATGTGGCCAAATTCGACGCCGTGATCGCCGTGGTGGGCGAGCGGCCTTACGCGGAAGGTGACGGCGACATTGGCCCATCCGGCACGCTGCGCCACAGCAGCCGCTATCCGGAGGACTTGGCTGTACTGGAGGCGGTGGCAGGCAAGGGCAAGCCGGTGGTCACCGTGTTCGTCGCGGGCCGTCCGCTGTTCGTCAACGATCTGCTGAACCTGTCCGATACCTTCATCGCGGCCTGGCTGCCGGGCACGGAAGGCAAAGGGGTGTCCGACTTGCTGGTCGCGGGGCCGCGCAGCTACGATTTCCGCGGCAAACTGTCGTTCTCCTGGCCG
This sequence comes from uncultured Duganella sp., assembly GCA_946482335.1. The sequence goes on from CAMLRG010000033.1 coordinate 14,217, forward strand.
AAATCGGCGTGCCAGACGCCGCTGAACTTTGGCGATGCGGGGTATGCGCCACTGTTCGCATTGAACTATGGCTTGCGCAAGGCGCAGCGCTCCAAGCTGGGCAAGCTCGATACGTCGTATGTGCCGGGCGGCTGCGGCGTCAGCAACACCGTTCCGGTGCATGGACAGGCCGACCGCGCCAGCTTCCCACTGGCGATCCTCAGCGGCGCCGAACAGCTTCCGCTCGGTGCGGACTTGAACGCGACATTCCGCCTGCCTGGCATCACGGTGCAGACCGCCCAGGTGAACACGCAGCAGGACGCCAAACTGGTGACCTGGCTTGCCGGTGCCGGGCCGGTGGCAGCTGGCGCGGCGCCCTCCCGTCCGGCGCTGGTGGCGCGCGGTGCCCGGCCGCTGGTCCTGCCTGCCGCCGCCGTGCGCGACGGCGCCCTGCAATTTGATACCATCGTGGCCGCCGCGCCGCAGGGCAAGGTCATGCTGGCGATGCAGGGGACCGCGCTGGACGCAACCAGGCTGTTCGCGCGCCTCGCGGGCAAGGGCAAGCAGACCGTCAAAGTGCCGCTGGCGTGCTTCACGGCGCGCGGCCTGCAGCTGGACCGCGTCGACACGCCTTTTGGCATCAGCGCCGATGCGCCATTCGCGGTGGCCATCGCCAATATCGACATTGCCGGCGGCGCCGCAACCGCCCCGGACGCAGTGCGCTGCGAAGAATTGAACTAAGGAGACATCATGGCAAGCATGGCACCCAACACCACAAGCGCCGCGTCGCAAGACACGTCAGGCGCCCCGCAAAACGCGGCCAACACCAGCGCGCTGGTGATCGTCACCATCCTGTTCTTCATGTGGGGCTTGATCACCTCCCTGAACGACATCCTGATCCCGCACCTGAAAGCGATTTACACGCTGAGCTATGTGCAGGCAATGCTGGTGCAATTCTGCTTCTTTGGCGCTTACTTCATCGTCTCGCTGCCGGCCGGCGCCCTGATCCGCCGCATCGGTTACCAGAAAGGCGCGGTGAGCGGCCTGCTGATCGCCGCAGGCGGCTGCGCGCTGTTCTATCCCGCATCGTTCGGCGGATATGGCTTGTTCCTGTTCGCATTCTTCGTGCTGGCATCGGGCATCACCATCCTGCAAGTGGCGGCGAACCCTTATGTGACGGTGCTGGGCCCGGCCCGCACGGCATCGAGCCGCCTGACGCTGACCCAGGCCTTCAATTCGCTTGGCACCACCATCGGCCCGGCCATCGGCGGGGTGCTGATCCTGTCGGCTGCCGGCGCTTCGGCCGCGGCAGGCGCGGGCGCCGATGCGGCCACCGTACGTGGGCCCTACCTGGCGCTGGCCGGGGCGCTGGCGCTGCTGGCAGTGATGTTCGCGTTCGCCAGGCTGCCGCGGATCGCCGACAGCGAAGACGTGGCGCTGGCGGGCGAAGGGCACGGTTCGGCCTGGGCGCACCGCCATCTGGTGCTGGGCGCGATCGGCATCTTCCTGTACGTCGGCGCGGAGGTGAGTATCGGCAGCTTCCTGATCAACTTCCTGGGCGAGTCGCATATTGCCGGCCTGTCGCACGCCGACGCGGCGCACTACGTCAGCATCTATTGGGGCGGCGCCATGGTGGGTCGCTTCATCGGATTTGCCGTGATGCGCGTCGCCAGCCCAGGCAAGACCCTGGCATTCAACTCCCTGCTGGCGATAGCGCTGGTGCTGGCGGCGGTGTTCGGATCGGGCAAACTGGCGATGTGGGCCATCCTGGCGGTCGGCCTGTGCAATTCGATCATGTTCCCGACCATCTTCAGCATGGCGCTGCATGGCCTGGGCAAGTACACGGGGCAGGGGTCCGGCATCCTGTGCATGGCTATCGTCGGCGGTGCACTGGTGCCGTTCGCGCAGGGCGCGCTGGCGGATTCGATGGGTGTGCAGGCGTCCTTCCTGCTGCCGGCCGCCTGCTACGGATTTATCCTCTACTTCGGTGCCAAGTACTCCTCCATGTACGCAGCGCAGTAATTCTCCACGTACTGCTGGTGCGGCGGCAGCTGCGCCACGGTACGCGCCACATTGTTACGGATGCTGTCGAGGAAGCAGGACAGCTCCGCATCGCCCATCAGGTCTGCCGACTGGTGGTGCTGCAGCGGCATGATGCCCTGGCCCAGCATGACCTGGATCCACGAGTTCTCGGCGAACAGCTCGTTCGGCACGCGGAACACCCGCCCCGTTTCGCGGAACAGGTCGATGCGGTGCTGCAGCGATGGCGGCACGCCCATTTCAGCACAATGACGCCAGAAGGGCGTGTCGCGGCGGTTGGTCACCTTGTAGTGCAGGATGATGAAATCGCGGATATGCTCGATCTCGGCCCAGGCTTGCTTGTTGTATTCGTCGATCTCGGACTGGAAGATGCCGGCGGACGGGAACATTTGCATCAGGCGTACGATGCCGCGCTGGATCAGGTGGATGCTGGTCGACTCGATCGGCTCCAGGAACCCGCTGGCCAGCCCGATGGCGACGCAATTCCTGCTCCACACCTTGCGGCGCTGGCCCGGCGTGAATCGGATCACACGCGGCTGGACCAACTGCTCGCCGCTGATATTGGACATCAGCCTGGTGCTGGCTGTGTCGTCGTCCACGAATTTGCTGGAGAAGACCATGCCGTTGCCGACGCGGTGCTGCAGCGGTATGCGCCACTGCCAGCCCCATTCGTGGGCGATGGCGCGCGTATAAGGCACGGCCGGACCGGTCGATGAGGTTTGCACGGCGATGGCGCTGTCGTTGTGCAGCCATTGCGACCAGTCTTCCATGCTCTCTCCGAGCGTTTCCCCGATCAGCAAGCCACGGAAGCCGGTGCAATCGATGAACAGGTCGCCTTCTATCAGTGCGCCGGAATCGAGCTGCAATGCCGTGATATGGCCGCTGGCGGCATCGGTATGGACCTTGGCGATCTTCCCCTCGATACGCTGGGCGCCGTAGCCTTCCGAGTATTTGCGCAGGTAGCGCGCATAGGCGCTTGCGTCTAGATGGTAGGCGTAATTGATACCCTGGCGCGGCAGGTGGCCGAAGCGGTTCAACTGCGCGGCCTTCAATTCCAGGCAATAGTCGCCATAGTCGCTGGCCAGCTTGCGTTCGCGCCCCTTGCGCCAGAAATGCTGGAAGCCGGCGGTCCAGTGGTCGGTGCCGGTCAGGCCGAAGGAGTGGATGTAGTCTTCGTTGACGTTGCGCCAGTTTTCGAAGCTGATGCCCAGCTTGAAGGTGGCCTTGGTCGCGGCCATGAATTCCTGCTCGTTAATCTCCAGCAGCTCATGGAAGTTCAGCAAGGTGGGGATGGTGGCTTCGCCGACACCGACGGTGCCGATCTCGTCGGACTCGACCAGCTTGATGTCGAGGACTTTGCCAAGGCTGCGCGAGATCGCTGCAGCTGCCATCCAGCCCGCGGTGCCGCCGCCGGCAATGACAATGCGCCGCACAGGGCGACGCTGGATTGGTTCGTCTCGCATGGGTGTCTCCCTTGTTATCGGTTGATTTTCTTGAGTAGCTGGGCGCGCAGCATGCGCGCCGCTTGATCGTTGATCGGCCCGAGCACGTGCCGGGCTGCCGCGGGAATGTGCGCCGCGGTGCTGTTGTCGGCTTCGAACACGTAGTGACGGAATATATCGTGCCACGCGCGTCGTTGCGCGGGCGGCAGGTCGCGGATCGAGAGCAGGGACAGCATCAGTGCGTTGGTAGGCGTATCCATATATCCCGGCGACTGGCGCCACCAGTAGTTGACCAGCACATTGAAGCATTCCAGCGCTTCCACATGGTGCCACCACATGCTGGGGATGAAGATGGCGTCGCCCGGCTCAAGCTCGGCGGACAGGGCGTGCCGCATCGCTTCGCCGAAACGGGGAAAGCGTTCCAGGTCGGGCCGGTGCAGGTCGACCAGGCTGATGGGCTGGCCGGCCGGCGTGAAATCCAATGGGCCGACGTACAGGTTTTCCAGCTGGTTGGGCGGGAATAGCGTGAACTTGCGGCGGCCCGCGGTCACGCAGGCAAGGTTGTCGGGCAAGTCGTAGTGGGCGGCGATGCGGGTCTGGTTGCCGATCCAGACGCTCATCAGGGCGTCGCGCTGGCCCAGGTCCAACGGGTTCTCTTCGCGGTAGCCGGGCAGTGCCGTCTCCACCGTGGTGGAGCCGACATAGATCGCCGGCGGGCGCGTGCTTTCGCGGTGGCCGGCCAGCTCCTGCAGCACATCGTCCAGGCGTGCGCGCACCGACGTGAAATTGAATCCGCTCAGGTCATCGTTATAGAAAAAGCGGCCGCCGATATCGCGCGTGCCGAGCATGGCGACCACGGTGGCGTCGCGGTAGAAACGGCGCAAGTAGGCGTCGGCATTGGCGGCGCGCGCCGCGCTGTCGGCCCCGTTGCGCGCGGCTTGCACGGCCGGCCAGCGCGCCAGCAGGCCGCGCAGGACAAAGGGCTCGGTGCAGGTCAGCAGCGCGTCGTTGAGGTCGGACGGCGCAAGCCCGTGCAGCTCGCGCAGCGGTTTAGCATTGGGCGGCATGGACGCGGTTCTTGCGTTCGATCAGGGCGCGGAAATTGGACATGGACGCGGTCACCATGTAAATCGCCTGCAGGTAGCCGGCCCGGTTCAGGCGCTCCAGCACGTCGCCGCCCAGCGCGGACAGGCGTTCTTCGTTGATGGTGTAGAAGCCGGCCAGGCGGTATTGCGAGCCGTCGTCCAGTTCGATGTCGAACACGAAGGATTCCAGCAATTGGTGCTCCACTAGGGCGGCAAGCAAGCCGCGCGCTTGCTGCAAACCCTGGTGGATGGCCAGCAGGGTTGAATTCATGCGTTCCAGATACTGTGACGTGCCGCCATGCGGCAGGAACACACGTTCGCCGCCCGATGCGCTGACGCGAGGGTTGTCCAGGTCCACGTGCACCATCAAGTCGTTGCCGTTAATGCCGATCAGGAAGGGCTGGCGTTCGATCGACAGCGGCACGTATGGCGCCTCCCAGCCGTGCAGGCCGAGGAACAGGTTTTCGCCTTCCTGGAAGCCGAACAGGGCGTGCGCTTCGAAACTGCCGTCGCCCGCCTTGCGGAACACGATCGGATAGCAGGCTTGCACGTCGCGGAACTCGGCGGGGAAGGTGAGGGCGGACATGACGTTGTCGCCGAAGTGCGCGCCGCGCCCTGTCTGCACGTGTAAGTCCTTGTGGTCGATGTTATTGAGCAGGACGTGTTTGGCCATGGTGTTCCTCAGATGGTAGGCAAGCCGTGGCGACGGATATGGTCGATCAGCTCGCGGTTGGTCGGCAGGGCGGCCAGCATCCTGTGCGTCAGGCTGGCCGCTTCACGGAAATAGTTGTCGGCCGCCTGGGCATTGTCGCGCCGGCGGATGCCGCCTCCCGGCTCGCTGCGGAAACCCATGCCGTACAGGATGTATAGCCAGCTGGCCGAAGGGAAGACTTCGTCGGCGCGGCCGAAGTCGTAGCGCGAAGGTTGCCGGTGGCGCCATAGCGCAAGCAGCTCGCGCAAGCTGGCCGGCACGGACTCGCGGTTGTCGATCCAGTACGGCGAGTCGCTGCGCTTGCTCAGCACATAGTGCAGCTTGAGAAAATCGATCACGCGCTCCCAGCGATAACGGAAGGCGTCGTTGAAGCGGCGTGCCACCAGGTCCATGGTGCCGCGGGTGGCCGGCATGCCGTCGCTCAGCATATTGGCCGACAGCTCGACCATGGCCAGTGCGGAAGCTTCCAATGGTTCGATGAAGCCGGCCGACAGGCCGATGGCGACACAGTTGCGGTGCCAGAATTGTTCGCGGTAGCCGGGCTCGAAACGCAGCTTGCGCGGCTGCGGGATGTCGGCCGGGCCCCCGGCGCCGGCGATGTATTGGCGCAGGGCGCGTTCGGCCTCGTCGTCGCTGCAGTGGGCGCTGGAATAGACGTGGCCGATGCCGCGCCGCGTCGGCAGGCCGATATCCCAGATCCAGCCGCTGCGCTGGGCGGTGGAGCTGGTCTGCGAAGCGATCGGGCTATCGTCGGCAGGGAAGGGGATTTGCACCGCCAGCGCACTGTCGTTGAACAGGACGTGCTTTTGCCGCAGGAACGGCACGGCAAAGTGCTGGCCGAGCAGGCGCGCCTGCAGTCCGGTGCAGTCGATGAACAGCTCGCCCGCCAGCGCGCCATGCGTCGCGCCTTGCAGCGAGACGATGTCGCCGTCAGCCGCCGTGTTCACCGCCACCACGTGGTCGAGCACGTGGCGCACGCCCAGCCGGCCGGTGCAGTGCTGGCGCAGGAAGACGGCGAACTTGCCGGCGTCGAGGTGGTAGCCATAGTTGGCCACCGCGGCGAATTCGGGCGTCGATGCCTGTTTGGGCGCCTTGCCGTTGACGCATAGATGGGGCTGGAAGCTGGCCAGGTCGGCAAACGGGATGTGTGCGTGCGCTTGCTGCCAGCGCTCGGCCAGGTTGGCTTCGCCGTAGCCTTGCGGCAGGACGAAGGGATGGAAATAAACGTCGTCCGCAGCGCCGGTCACCCAGCCGTTGAAACGCGAACCCTGCTTGAACGAGGCGTCGCATGCGCGGAAGAAGTCGGATTCGGAAACACCGATGCGGTGCAGCGTGTCGCGCATGGTGGGCCAGGTACCCTCGCCCACGCCGATGATCGGCACGTCGGGCGATTCGACCAGGGTGACCAGCAGGCCACCCGGTCCGTCGGCGGGATGGTCGGCGGCGAGGATGGCGGCGGTCAGCCAGCCGGCCGCACCGCCACCCATCACCACCACCTGCCGGATTGCATTGCTTGCCATTAGAACTTGTAGCGGGCACCCAGCATATAGCGTGGACCGGATTGCGTCACGAACAGTGCCATGGTTTCGGCGCGGCCGTGGACACGCTGGATCTCGTTGGTCACGTTGATCGCTTCGAACTGTACGCTGAGCCTGTCGTTGAACGCGTAGCCGACGCTCAAGTCCAGCTGGCCGTAGGCTTCCGTGTAGTTCGGGTTGGGGCCCGAACCATCGAAGGTCGAGGACAGGAACTTGTCGCGCCAGTTGTAGGCTGCGCGGACCGACCAGTTCTTGTCTTCATAAATGCCGACCAGGTTGGCCGAGTTGCTCAAGCCGACCAGCGCGAACTGCTCGCCGATCTTGTAGTTGTCGTACTTCAGGCCCGAATCGACCCAGGTGTAGTTGGCCGAGATGCCGAAGCCCGAGTTGCCGAACATATGCTGCACGTTGATCTCGGCGCCCTTGATCTTGTCCTTCTTCTGGTTGGCGAAGGTGGTGATCTCGAACGGCAGGACCGGATCGTTCGGCTGGCCAACGATGGTGCCGGTGGCGTTGCCGCTCGGGTCGTCGGCACCGCGCGTCACGCCCGGCGCGTTCGGGTGGTTGCGGAAGATGTAGTTGCGGATGCAAACCAGGTCGTTGCCGCAAGCGCCTTTCTGGACCGCTTCCGTCCACAGCGCGCCGCCCACCGGCGTATGCAGGTTGAACGGGGTGGCCGTGATCTTGGACTGGCCGGCATAGTTGCTCAAGTCCTTATGGAACAGGCCGAGCGAGGCAAAGCTTTGCTGGCCGTAGTACCACTCCAGCGACAAGTCCAGGTTCTTCGACTTGACCGGCTTCAGTTCGGGGTTGCCCTGCGAACCGGTGCCGCCGAAGACGCGCGCCAGGGTATTCAGGGTGGTGCCGCCCTGGATCTGGTCGTAGCGCGGACGGCCGATGGTTTCGCCATAGCTGGCACGCAGCTTCATGTCGGAACGGATGTCGGCATCCCAGTCCACGCTCGGCAGCACATGGTGGTACTTGCCGGTCAGGGTGGTAAAGGTCGCAGGGCCGAAGCTGACCGGGAATTCGTTGGCAGACACCCAGCTGATGGTGGTCGCCGCCGGCACCAGCGCGGTGGAGACCACGTCGGTGGTTTCGTAACGCACGCCGATATTGGTGTGCATCGGGATCGCGGTATCCCAGTCGGTGCCGAACTGCAGGTAGGCGCTCTTCGATTTCTCGGTGGTGCGCTGGTCGGTGTCGAAGGTGGTCTTCGGCAGGTACAGGTCGGGCACGCCGCTGACCTTTGCGACCAGCGAGCGCAGCTCGGCGAAATTGAAGGTATAGAACTGGTTGAACAGGTTCGGGTTGCCGCTGCCGCTGATCTGGTCGAAGTACTGGCGCAGCGACTCCTGGTGGAACATGCTGGCCGGGTAGTCGGAAGCCTTGGTGGCGCCGCCCCAGGTATCGCGCTGCTGGGTGGAGAAGGCGGAACGGTTCTTCACTTCGGTCGAGGCGAGGCCGAAGTTCAGGTTGGACGCTTCCAGCAGTTTCATGCTGCCGCGGAACTGGGCCTGGTCGATCTCGCCCTTCATATAACCGTTCTGGAAGACGGAGCCGGTGACTTGCTGCGGCGCCGCCGCGAAGTTGGCGCCCTTGATGCTGAGGACCGGGAATTCCTCGCGGAAATCGGCCGTAGTGTCGCCCCGGCTGAAGCTTGCGGTGCCCAGCACGTTGCTGGAACCGAAGGGGCTGTCGGCCTTCGATTCGGCGGTCGACTTGTGCACGTCCAGTTCCAGCTTCAGGCCGTCGGTCTTCCAGGCCGCATTGAAGCCGATCGACTTGTTCTGGGTCTTGGTGGCGAAGTCGGCGCCGCCCATGGCGATGTCGCTGTTGGCGGCGGGGATCAGTTCCGTGTAGACCAGCGGCGCTGCCACCGGGCCATTGCTCCAGGTACTGGTGGAAGGACCGAAGTTGAACCAGGCCGACAAGTCCTGGCGGCGGGTCTGGATCTTGTTCTCGGAATAGGTGTAGTCCAGCGTGGTGGTCAACTGCTTGACCGGCGCCCACTGCAGGGTCAATTGGCCATTGGTGCGCTGGCGCTGCACGCCGTTCATGTTGTAGTTCAGGTTTTGCGGCACCGAATAGATGTCGCTTGGCCGTGGGCGGTTGGTGATGCGGTCCGCACCGTCGGTGTTCGGCTGCGGGATGGTGCCCCAATTGTTTTCGTCGCCCTTGAACGGGCCGCGCCAGCCGTTGGAAACCGCCGCCTGGTTGAAGCCCAGGTTGCGTTCCTGGTAGCTCGCGCTCAATGCCACGCCGAAGCGGTTCTCGTCGAACGTCGTGCTGTAGATGCCGGAGACTTCCGGCGTGGTGGCGCTGCCTTGCTTGACGTCGCCCGGCAGGTTGTTGTGCGAGGTATCGTGCACCGCCTTGGCGCCGAAGCTGGCCACGGTGACGCCGGGGCGGTCCAGCGGACGGGCGGTCATGACGTTGACGGTGGCGCCGATGCCGCCGGTCGGGGTTTCGGCGCGGCCGGTCTTGTAGACCTGGATCTGGGAAATCGCTTCCGACGCCAGGTTGGCGAAGTCGAATGCGCGGCCATTCAGGTCGCCCAGGTTGGAGGTTGGCATCTGGCGCCCGTTCAGCAGCACCAGGTTGAAGTCGGGCCCGACGCCGCGTACGGTGACCTTGGACCCTTCGCCGATGGAGCGGTCGATCGACACGCCGCTGATGCGCTGCAGCGATTCGGCCAGGTTGGTATCGGGGAATTTGCCGATGTCGGCGGCCACGATGCCGTCGACGATACCGTCCGCGTTGCGCTTCAGGTTCATGGAAGAGCCCAGGCTGGCACGCAAGCCGGTGACTACCACGGTCTGGACGTCGCCGGTGTTGGAAGGGGCGGGTGAAACGCCCGCCTGGTCCGATTCCTGTGCCTGGGCTGGTGCGATGAGCGCCGCGCAGGCCGTCGCTACTGCAAGGCTCATCAAGGTCTGCTTCGCCTTTGGATAGTGCATTTGGTCTCCTTGGTTCTTATAGTCTGGCCGCCTCCCCAACCAGCATGGAAACGTTTCCATCAACTGCTTAAAAATACTAGGGGCAGCAAAATCGATTGTCAATAAAATACGCCGCGAATCGGCAGGGAGTGTGGGGTTTCCGTCATCAAAACTGGAAACGTTTCCATTCTGGTCAGCGCAATATAGCACCGTTCAAATTTTGAAGTCAACCGCTTTGCCATGCTATATTTGCCACATATTTGGGAACGTTTCCACAATAAAGGAGATGCCTCTGTGAAAAGGTTTTTTGCCCTTTGCAGTGTGTTGCTGGCGCTCCACAGCGCCCATGCCGCAGCGCCGTGGCCAAATGGGGCGCGTGCCGCGGTCAGCCTGGCCTATGACGATGCCCTCGATTCCCAGCTCGATGTCGCGCTGCCGGCGCTGGAACGCCATGGCATCAAAGCCACGTTCTACCTGACCCTGGCCAATGCGCCGGTGCGGCGGCGCATGGCGGAGTGGCGCGCGGCGGCACAGCGCGGGCATGAGCTGGGCAACCACACGCTGTTCCATCAATGCTCGGGCAGCGCGCCCGGACGCGCCTGGGTCGAACCGCAGCGCAACCTGGACACGACCAGCGTGGCACAGATGCTGGACCAGGTGCGTGTGGCCAACACCATGCTGCAGGCGATCGACGGGCGCAGCGAACGCACCTTCAACGCGCCATGCTTCGAGCAGCTGGCCGCCGGCAAGCCTTATTGGCCGGCGATCCGCGACGAGTTCGTCGCATTGCGTCCGCCTGGCCATGCGCCGGCCGGCTTGACCGGTGCGCAGTTGATCGCGATGGTGAAGGAGGAGGCGGCAAAGGGCGGGGTGGTCAACCTGGTGTTCCACGGCATTGGCGGTGACCACCTCGCCAACAGCAAGGAGGCGCACGAGGAGCTGCTGCGCTTCCTGGCCGCGCACCGCGATGAGTACTGGACCGATACTTACCTGAACATCGTGCGCCACCAGCGCGGCGCCAAGGCGGGCTGGGTGCTGGATTGGGCGGACGAATTCGACGGCGATGCGCTCGATGGGCGCAAATGGACGCCGGAGCTGGGCGGCCACGGTTTCGGCAACAATGAAATGCAGTTTTACACCGCGCGCAGGGAGAACGTGCGCGTCGAGGGCGGCAACCTTGTGATCGAAGCGCGCAAGGAGGCTTACCAGGGCAAGCAATATACGTCCGCGCGGCTGAAGACGGAGGGCCTGGTGGAACGGCAGTATGGACGTTTCGAGGCACGCATCAAGGTGCCGCGCGGCCAGGGCATCTGGCCGGCGTTCTGGATGCTGGGCGCCGATATCGGCAAGGTCGGCTGGCCGCGCAGCGGGGAGATCGACATCATGGAAAACATCGGCAAGGAGCCCAGCATCGTGCATGGCACCATCCATGGTCCCGGCTACAATGGCGAGAAGGGATTCGGTGCGCCCTCGGCATTGCCGCCCGGCCAGCGCTATGCGGACGATTACCATGTGTTCGCGGTGGAGTGGGAGCCGCACGAAATCCGCTGGTACCGCGATGGCCAGCACTACCACACGGCGCGGCCCGATTCGGTGAAAGGGGAGTGGGCCTTCGAGCATCCCTTCTTCATGCTGCTGAACCTGGCCGTGGGCGGCTACTGGCCCGGCTATCCGGACGCCGGCACCGCGTTCCCGCAGCAGATGCTGGTCGATTATGTGCGCATCTATCGCAAGGGAGAGTGATGGTACACTCGGCGCATGAATGCAATCATCCTTGCCGCGGCCCTGATGGCTGCGCCGGCCACGCCCGAACAGGCTGTCGCCGCGCTATGGCGCGCGCTGAGCCACGATGCGGGGCAGGCCGGCGATGAAGCGGCGCTGCGCGCCATCCTCCACCCCGATGCCATGGTGTATGGCGCCCGCTACCGCGACGGCGCGCCGGCGCTGTCCGTCGCGCGCGGCACCGATTTTGCCGCCGGCATAGGCCGCGTCGGCGAGAAGGGATTCTACGAGTGCGAAGTGGCGCGCGAGGTGCGCCAGTACGACCGCTTTGCGACCGTCTACAGTGTGGTCGAGTCGCGCAGCGAACGTAGTGCGCCGAAAGCGGACTTCACCGGCGTGAACAGCATCCAGCTCTACCGTGCCGATGACGGCTGGCGCATCGTCAGCTTGTACTACCAGGTGGAGCGGCCTGGCCAGGCGATATCGCTGCAAGGCGGCAAACCAGGCGCCTGCCTGGAGGGAACATGAACGAGAAGACGGCCCGCGCCATCATGCTGGTCAAGGCGATCGAGGAGGCCGACCAGCAAAAGGAAGTGCTGACCGAGGACGACCGCAAGTACGCCAGCCGCACCGCGCGCGAACTGGCCCATTGGCAGGCGGCCGAAGCCCGCGCCGCGTCCACCCTGCCGGATTTCCTGTACCACCGCGCCGAGCAGTTGCTCAAGCGCTTGTCCGCGCGCCACAAGCAGTTTGCCGGCGTGGCCGTGGGCCGCAGCGGCATGTGGGGCGCCAGTTGGCTGCTGCCTTTGCTGGCCCTGGCGGTGGGGGCGATGGCCGAGCGCATCGGCGACCCGCACCGCGTCGACCTGCTGTCGCTGCCACTGCTGGGCATCATCGCGTGGAATGCGCTGGCATACCTGCTGATCGCCGTGTGGGCCTTGACGCCGGCGCGCCGTACAGGATTGCGGCGCGGCCTGGCCAACCGCATGGCGCTTGGCGGCGGCAAGGCGCCGCGCCGCCTGCCGCATATCCTGGCCAGCGGCGTGCTGCAATTCATGGTGGACTGGGCGCGGCTCGGGGCACGCCTGAACCTGGCCCGTATCGCGCGCATCCTGCACTGGTCCGCCGCCGCCTTTGCCGTCGGCGCGATCTTGTCCTTGTACGCGCGCGGCATCGTGGCGCGCTATGCGGCGGGCTGGGAAAGCACGTTCCTCGATGCCGGCCAGGTGCATGGCCTGCTGTCGCTGCTGTTTGCCCCCGCCGAAAGGCTGTTCGGGCTGCAGGGCTTCACGCTGGACGAGGTGCGCAGCCTGCAAGGTTGGGGCGAATCGAAGCCCGGCAACGGTGGGCGCTGGGTGCACCTGTACGCGGCCAGCCTGCTGGTCTACGTGGTGTTGCCGCGCCTGGTGCTGGGCACGCTGGCTGCGCTGCGGGCCCTGTGGCTGCGCCGGCGCTTCCCGCTTGACCTGGACCAGCCTTATTTCCAGCAATTGTCGGTCGCAGCCGGCGCGGAGCCGGGCTTGCTGCGCGTGCTGCCCTACAGCCTGACGGTGGACGAGGCGCGCAGCAAGGGCCTGGACGGCGTGGCGCGGGACATGCTGGGCGAACAGGCACGCGTGCGTGTGCTGCCGCCCGCAGCCTACGGCAGCGACGCGCCGGCGCTGGAAGCCGGGGAGGGCGTGACTACCGCGGTGCTGTTCGGGATCGCCGCCACGCCGGAGCAGGAGAACCATGGCGCGTTCCTGGCTGCCCTGGGGCGCGGGCGGCGCCTGGTGGCCCTGCTCGACCAGTCGGCGCTGGCCGTCCGCGTGGACGCCGTCCGCTTGCGGGAGCGCGTAGAATTGTGGCGTGAGTTCTGCATCCTGCACGGCGCCGAGCCCAGGGTGGTGGACTTGCTGGCACCGCATGCGCCCGAGGAGAACCCGGCATGAATGGAGCACCCGTCACCATCCAGCTGGCGCTGGTTTCGCACACCAACAATGGCAAGACCACGCTGGCGCGCACCTTGCTGGGCGCCGACGTGGGCGAAGTGCGCGACGCCGCGCACGTCACCGCCCTCGCCGAATCGCATCTGCTGATGGCCACCCCGCAGGGCGACCGCCTGGTGCTGTGGGACACGCCCGGCTTCGGCGACTCGGTGCGCCTGATCAAGCGCCTGGCGCTGGCGGGCAACCCGCTTGGCTGGTTCCTGCGCGAAGTGGTGGACCGCTACCGCGACAGGCCCTTCTGGCTTAGCCAGCAAGCCGTGCGCGCCGCCCGCGACGAGGCCGATGTGGTGCTCTACCTGGTCAATTCGACGGAGAACCCGGGCGACGCCGGCTACATCCCCGCCGAAATGCGCATCCTCGACTGGCTCGGCAAGCCGGTACTGGTGCTGCTGAACCAGATGGGGCCACCGCGCCCGCAAGCCGAAGAGCAGGCCGAGCTGCTGCGCTGGAAGGACCATATGCTGCAATTTGGCCAGGTGCGCGAAGTGCTGCCGCTGGATGCCTTTGCCCGCTGCTGGGTGCACGAGCGCGTGTTTTACGACGCGCTGGGCGCCCAGGTGGGGCCGGCCAAGCAGCACGCATATGAACGTCTGTTCTCCGTATGGGAAGAAACCAATGCGCGCCGCTTCCGGCAGTCGATGGCGGTGATGGCGCAGCAGCTGTCCGATGCGGCGCACGACAAACAGATCGTGGAAACGGTGGAACGCGGCATGATCGCTTCCGCCCTCACGATCATCGGCATCGGCAAAGGCGAAGACCGCAAGCGGCAGGAACGCGCCATGAACACCCTGGTGGCGCGGCTGAACCTGGCCATCGGGCAGGCCACGGTCAACCTGCTGGCCCTGCACAAGCTCGATCCGAACGAGGCGCCCAAGATCAATGCGCGCGTCAGCAGCCAGTTCGTGGTGCTGGCGCCGGTGGATAAGGGGCAGGCGGCGCTGCTGGGCGCCATCGTATCGGGCGCCGCCACCGGCGTGACCGCGGACCTGGCGTCGGGCGGCCTGACGCTGGGCACCGGCGCGCTGCTGGGCGGCGTGATTGGCGCGCTGACTTTTGCCGGCGCCGCATGGGGTTTCAACGTCAGGATGGACCGTGAAGTCCCGACCATGACGCTGTCAGACGACTTCCTGCGCACGCTGCTGGTGTCGAGCGTGTTGCGCTACCTGGCCGTGGCCCACTTCGGCCGTGGCCGCGGCAATTTCGTCGAAAGCGAGGCGCCGCCGTTCTGGCAGCAGGAGGTGGAACAGGCCGTCGCCCTGCACGATGCCGAAGTGACGGCGCTCTGGCGCACCCTGCGCGAGCAGGAAGACCCCGGCCTGGGGCCGGCCAGCGCCGTGGTCACCGCGATCACGGCGCACGTGCTGGCGCGGCTTTACCCGGAAGGTCAGGCGGCGAACCCGCCGTCGATATTGAGGCCGGCGCCGGTCACATAGCCTGCTTCGTCGCTGGCCAGGTAGGCCACCATGGCCGCGATCTCCTCGCCGCGCGCGTGGCGCTTGATCGCCATCAGCTCGTGCAGCGCGGCGGCGAAGTCGCCGTGCGCCGGGTTCATGTCCGTATCCACCGGGCCGGGCTGCACATTGTTGACGGTGATGCCGCGCGGCCCCAGGTCGCGCGCCAGCCCTTGCACCAGGCCGGTCAGCGCCGATTTGCTCATCGCATAGATCGAACCGCCGGGGAAGGGCATCCGCTCCGCGTTGGTCGAACCGATATTGATCACGCGTCCGCCCGCCTTCATGTGTGCCACCGCTGCCTGGGTGGCGGCAAACACGGCGCGCACGTTGACGGCGATGGTGTGGTCGAACGCTTCCAGCGTCAGCTCGGAGATGTCGCCCAGGTGCAGCACGCCGGCATTGTTGACGAGGATATCGAGGCGGCCGAAGCGGCCCGCGATATCGTCGATCGCGGCGCGCGTGGCTGCGGCATCGGTGGCGTCCACGCGCAAGGCGATGGCCTTGCCGCCGGCGGCATTGATTTCGCCGGCCAGCGCATCGGCGGCGGCGCCCGAGTTCTGATAAGTGAAGGCGACGGTGGCGCCGTCTTTGGCCAGGCGGCGCACGATGGCGGCGCCAATGCCGCGCGAACCACCGGTGACGAATGCGATCTTGTTCATGCTGTACTCCTGAAGTTGGTTGGGATGAGCACAGTATGGTCGCGCCATTGCCATGTGACTAGCTGGTAATATTGACTATCACTTTCAACCAAATGTATAAAATGCTGCCACTGAACTTGCTCGAATCCTTCCTGCAGAGCGCGGAATGCGCGGGTTTTTCGGAGGCGGCGCGCCGTCTCGGCCTGAGCCCGGCCGCCGTCAGCAAGAACGTGGCGCGGCTGGAAGCGCGGCTTGGCGTGCGCCTGTTCCAGCGCAGCACACGCCGGCTGGCGTTGACGGAAGCCGGTGAGCGCTTGCTGGCGCAAGTGCGCGGCCCCTTGACTGAACTGCAGGGCGCCATCGCCGGGGCCGCCCAGGACGCGGGCGAGCCGGCCGGCACGCTGAAAGTGGCGGTGGCGCATGGGGTGGGGCGCATGTACATCCTGCCGCTGCTGAAAGGTTTCCTGCAGCGCTATCCCGGCGTGCAGCACGACTGGCGCTTCGATAACCGCACGGTGGACTTGATCGGCGAGGGCTACGACGTCGCCATCGGCGGCGGCATCGACCTGGCGCCCGGCGTGGTGGCGCGCGAACTGGGGCGGCCACGCATCCTGGTCGTGGCCGCGCCTTCGTACCTTGCTGGCCGCAAGCTGCCGGACCATCCGTCCGGGCTGGCGGGGTGGGACGGTGTCGCGCGCCGCTCGGCCGCCAGCGGGCGCGTGCGCGATTACCTGCTGCGCAACGCCGCCGGCGCCGAAGCCGTGGCCGAATTCCGCCCGGTCGCCACCTTCGACGATCCGGAGGCGATGGCGCAAGCGGCTTGCATGGGCCTGGGCGTGGCCTTGCTGCCGGCGCCGCATGCCGCGCCTTTGCTCGAAAGCGGCCAACTGGTGCGCTTGCTGCCAGGCTGGCATGGCGAAGTGGGTCCGCTGTACATCTACTACTCCAGCAAGAAACTGTTGCCGGCCAAGACGCGCGCCTTCGTTGACTATGTGCTTGATCAAATGCAGGCTAACGGCTTTGCGGAGCGGCTCGACAGGCTTTGAAGCTTCACGGTAAGATGGGCCTCCATTTCATCAGCGATAGGGGTGTCTTCCATGAAGTTCCGCCTTGTTACCCGCAGTGATTTTGATGGCCTGGTGTGCGCGGTGCTGCTCAAGCACCTGGACTTGATCGACGAGATCCTGTTCGTGCACCCCAAGGATATGCAGGACGGCAAAATCGCAATCAGCGGCCGCGATATCACCACCAATCTTCCCTATGTTGCCGGCGCCCATCTCGCCTTCGACCATCACTTGTCCGAGACCATCCGCAATACGGGTGAGCGCGAGAACCACATCATCGACCCCAGCGCGCCATCGGCGGCGCGCGTGGTGTACGACTACTATGGCGGCGGAAACAAGTTCCCTTCAGCGTGGAATGACATGATGCTGGCGGTGGACAAGGGCGATTCGGCGCAGTTCAACCGCGACGAGGTGCTCAACCCGAAAGGCTGGGATTTGCTGAACTTCCTGATGGATGCGCGCACCGGGCTGGGACGCTTCCGCGATTTCCGCATCTCGAACTACAACCTGATGATGGATCTGATCGACTACTGCCGCACCCATACGATCGACCAGATCATGGCGCTGCCGGATGTGAAGGAGCGCAAGGACCTGTATTTCGAGCATGCGGAAAAGTGCAAGGAGCAGATCATGCGCTGCTCCACCGTGCACAAGAACCTGGTGGTGCTGGATTTGCGCAACGAGGAGACGATTTACGCGGGCAACCGCTTCGTGATCTATGCGCTATTCCCGGAGCAGAATATCTCGATCCACGTGCTGTGGGGGCTGAAGAACCAGAATACCGTGTTCGCCACCGGGAAGTCGATCCTGAACCGGACGTCGAAAACCAATATCGGCGCGCTGATGCTGGAGTACGGCGGCGGCGGTCATGAGAATGCCGGCACCTGCCAGGTGGAGAACGAGATGGCGGACGATGTGCTGGGGGCCTTGATCGCCCGCATCAACAAGGAAGGCTGAAACCGGCGGGCCAGGGGTCAGGCCCTGAGGGCCAGACCCCGGCTTACCGGTTTTGGCAAGCTGTATTAGAACTCTTTCTCAGGTAAAGCTATGGAATTATCGGTCGAGAACTGGTAGTCCTTGAACACGTGTTCCGCCGTCAGCAACTGGTAGGAACCGTCCGGCTTCTTGAACGACGTATCCTTCAGGCGGTAGGTGTAGTGGCCGCAAGTCCAGCAATTGAAGTTGCGCATGTGCGTGCACAGGCAAGTCTTGTCCATCACCTTGATGCCCTTGTCGCTGCCGCCATTGGCCACCACTTCGCGGTTATACGAATTGATGTAGGCGCAATTGCCGCTGGCGTCGAGCAGGTAACCGTAAGATTCGCAGCCCGGACGGATGCCGGCGCCGATCGCAGGGGTGTGCGACAGCATGCGCATCGGATAGCCGGTCGGCGAAATGCCGTTCACGACCACGTCTTCCTCGGTGGCCTTGAAGTATTCCTGCTTCACGTCGTCCGGCAGGCCGCATTCCTTGGTCACGGTAAAGCGGGTCGCCACCTGCACGCCGGCCGCGCCCATTTCCAGGAAGGACACCGCATCGCTGCCGGTGAACACGCCGCCCGCGGCGATCACCGGGATGTCCAGGTCTTCCGCCTTCATGTAATCGAGGATTTCCTGCACGATCTGGTGCAGGTCGTAATTCTTCCAGTCCTCCAGGCCGAATCCCAGGTGGCCGCCGGCCAGCGGACCTTCCACGATCACGTAGTCGGGCAGGCGGTCCAGCTTCTGGTTCTTGCGCAGGAAGATCTGCAGCGCGCGCACGGACGAGACGATGATGCCCAGCTTCGCTTCGCGGAAGCGCGGATGGTCGGCCATCAGCGCGAAGGAACCGAAGTGCAGGCCGGCCGACAGCGTGATGCCGTCGATGCCCGCGTCCAGCGCCGCGTTCAGGCGGGTGCGCAGGGTTTCCTTCGGACCGTTCATGGTCAGCTTTTCCATGCAGTTCACGAAGATCAGGCCGGGGCCCTGCTTGCGCTGCATGGTGTCGCCCACGTGGCGGCGCTGCGCCTCGGCCAGGCGACCGAGGTCGAACTGCACCTCGGATTTGTCCATATTGTTGATGTTGTGCTTGTACAGGCGGGTCTTGTCCTTGACGAAGGTGGTGTCGAACTTGCGGTCCGAAACATCCTCCACCATCGCATCGGAAATATGGCCGATGCCGCCCAGGCGCGCTGCTTCCAGCGCCAGTTCGGTCGTGGAAATATCCACGCCCATCCCGCCGATCATGATTGGCACATATTCCTTGTCGCCAAACTTGAGGCGGAAATCGTCAACACGTTTCATTACAGTCCTTCGATCAATCGCGGAAATTATTGAATTCCAGTGGCGTGTCCGGCACTTCCTTACGCAGCAGCTGCATCGCGGCCTGCAGGTCGTCGCGCTTGGCACCGCTCACGCGTACCGACTCGCCCTGGATGCTGGCCTGGACCTTCATCTTGCTTTCCTTGATGATCTTGGTGATCTTCTTGGCCGACTCGGAATCCAGACCGTTCTTCACCTTGATGACCTGCTTGACTTTGTCCCCACCAATCTTTTCTACCTTGCCTTCGTCGAGGAAGCGCACGTCGACCTTGCGTTTGGCCAGCTTGTTGGTCAGCACGTCGCGCACCTGGCCCAGCTGGAAATCGGAATCGGCGAAGGCCGTCAGGTCGTTTTCTTTTTGCTCTACGCGCGCATCGCTGCCCTTGAAGTCGAAACGGGTACCGATTTCTTTATTGGTCTGGTCGACGGCGTTGCGCACCTCGATCATGTCCGCTTCGGATACTACGTCAAACGATGGCATATTCTTTCCTTTACAATGAAGCAACCGCCCAAAGGGCGGATCCAAAGAAGCGACATTTTAACGGACAAACAAGCGAACGCTCGGTCGTTTTTGTCAATATTGCACTATAATCGCGCAAAAACTTGATCTACCCATGCCTTTCCCTGATTTTCTCCAGCACGAATACCCACTGAAGCATTTAAATACGTTCAGGATTGATGTACGCGCTAAACATTACGTGCGCGTGACATCGCTGGATCTATTGCGCGCGACCCTGGCCGACCCGCAACTGGCCGCCATGCCGCGCCTGGTGCTGGGCGGCGGCAGCAACCTGCTGCTGACCGGGGATTTCCCCGGCCTGGTGCTGCATATCGCGCTGCACGGCCGCGACATCCTGGCCGGCACGCCGACCCAACACCACGTGCGCGCCGCTGCCGGCGAAACCTGGCACGACTTCGTCCAATGGACCCTGGCGCAAGGCATCGGCGGCCTGGAAAACCTGTCGCTGATCCCCGGCACGGTGGGCGCCGCGCCGATCCAGAATATCGGGGCCTACGGGGCGGAAACCAAGGATTACTTCCTCAGCCTGACGGCGTTCGACCCCGCCACCGGCCAGGTGCGGCTGATGGACGGCGCCGACTGCCGCTTCGCCTACCGCGACAGTGTCTTCAAGCACGAGGGCAGGCAGCTGGTGATCCTGGACGTGACGTTCGCCTTGCCGCGCGCCTGGCAGCCCAACCTGCGCTATGCCGAGCTGGCCAATGCCGTGGCCGGGCAGGGCATTGCCGCACCGACGCCGCAGCAGGTGGCCGACACCGTGATCGCGGTCCGCCGCCGCAAGCTGCCCGATCCGGCGGACATCGGCAATGCCGGCAGCTTCTTCAAAAATCCGGTGGTTAGTGCCGAACACTGCGCGCGCCTGCTGCAACAGTTCCCGGCGCTGGTGCACCACCGCCAGCCGGACGGCAGCGAAAAACTGGCCGCCGGCTGGCTGATCGACCAGTGCGGCTGGAAAGGGCGCAGCCTGGGCGCTGCCGGCGTGTATCCGAAACAGGCCCTGGTCCTGGTGAACAATGGCGGCGCCACCGGCGCCGACGTGCAAGCGCTGGCCGCCGCGATCCAGGCCGACGTCGCAGCGCGCTACGGCGTGATGCTGGAGCCGGAGCCGGTCTTCGTGTGAAAGCCGGAAAGTCGGGTTCAGCTCGCGAATTAAAAGTCGGGGTCAGCTCTGGC
>CAMLRG010000034.1 GCA_946482335.1 uncultured Duganella sp.
GGAAACGTTGGTGTTCAGCACATTCGATTGCGTGATGCGCTGGTTCAGGCTGGCGATATTGGCGCTCAGCGTGTTCAGCTGCGGCAAGATGGCGTCGCGCTGCTGGTTGATCGAGGTTTGCTGCTGGGTGGTGACGTTGTAGATACTGTTGAACGATTGCGCCATGGCGTTGGCGGCCGTCACCACTTGCTGGCGCAGCGGGGTCGACACGGGATCGACGCCGGCCGCATTCAGGGCGCGGAAGAATTGGTCGACGCCGTTCGACAGGCTGGTCTGTTCATCGCCCATCACGCGCTCGAGCTGCGTGAAATACGGTTGCGACTGGGTGCGCATGCCGAGGTCGGAATTGGCGCGCCACAATTGTTGGCTCTTGTACGAGTCGGAGAAGCGCACCAGTTTGCTCACTTCCACGCCGAAGCCTGCGCCGTAAGTGCCGGTGGCCGGGGTGCGGGCCGACAGGATGACACCCTGGCGGGTATAACCCTTGGTTTGCAAGTTGGCAATGTTCTGGCTGGTCGTATTGATGGAGGCCTGGGCAGCCAACGATCCGGACAGTGCATTGTTGATAATCGACATGGTGCGTTCTTCCCTTGAGCTGGGCCGTTGCTCCAAGGCATCTTGACCCGTTAACGTGTAAAGGCGACCGCGCCGGGGCGACTATTAAGCGTCGGTCGGATTTTTCTTCACTGACATCGCATTTTCTCCGGCGGCCACCGGCGCGGCCGGCAGCAACTGGCGCAGGATGGCGTCCGCCACGCCGAAGGCGCGCCGGCTGGCCAGCTGGTCGGCCACCAGGTTGTCGGCCATGTCCAGCATGTCGCTGTTGATCGAGTCCTTGTAAATGCTGTCGTCGTCGGCCATGGCCTTGGTGGCTTCGCGCATCTTGTGCAAGCTTTGGGCGATGAAGAAGCTTTCGAACTTGACGGCCGCTTCGGTGGCCTTGGCGCGGTAGCGCGACTCTTCCGTCTGCGGCGCCGGGGCGGCCTGGCCGATCTTGGGCGCCACCGGCTGGCCGATCTCCAGCTGGTGCACGGGCATGGGGAGGAAGCGGCTATCCATCAGATCACCACCAGTTCGCCTTCGATGGCGCCGGCCTGGTCCAGCGCCTGCAGGATGGCCATGATGTCGTCCGGTGTCGCGCCCAGGCTGTTGACCACGTCGATGATGGCTTGCAGCTTGGCGCCGGCCGGCCACTTGAACATTTGCGGCTTGGCTTCGTCGACTGCCACGCTGGAATTCGGGGTGACGGCCGTCTGGCCCTGGCTGAACGGTGCCGGCTGGCTGACCTTGGAACTTTCCGAAATGACCACTTTGAGCGAGCCGTGGGTCACGGCAGCCGCCTTCACCCGCAAGCCGTCGGCAATCACCACCGTGCCGGTGCGCGAGTTGAACACCACTTTCGGGATGTCGGCGCCGACTTCGATCGGCAGCGCTTCCAGCTTGGCCATGAAGGCCACGCGCTGGGTCGGGTTGTCGGGGGCGATCACGTCGATGCCGGTGCCGTCGGCGGTGCTGGCCACGTCGCCGAACTTGCGGTTGATCGCTTCCACGATATTGGTGGCGGTCTGGAAGTTCGGCTGTTTCAGCGACAGGTGCACTGCCGGCTTGGTGGCGAAATCGGTCGGGATTTCGCGCTCGATCACGGCGCCGTTCGGGATGCGGCCGGCGGTCGGGGTGTTCACGGTCACCGAGGAGCCGCTTTTGCCCGAGGCGGACAGGCCGCCCACCACCACGTTGCCTTGCGCCAGGGCGTAGACTTCATTGTCGGCGGCCTTGAGCGGGGTCAACAGCAGGGAGCCGCCGCGCAAGCTCTTGGCGTCGCCCAGCGAGGAGACGGTGACGTCGATCGGTTGGCCGCGGCGGTAGCCGGGCGGGAACACCGCGGACACCATGACGGCGGCCACGTTCTTGGACTTGGCATCCTGGCCGTCGGGCATCTTCACGCCGAATTGCTTGAGCATGTTGACCACGGATTGGCTGGCGAACTTGACCTGGGTCGAGTCGCCGGAACCGTTCAGGCCGACCACCAGGCCGTATCCGACCAGGGGGTTTTCACGCACGCCTTCGATCGAGACCAGGTTGCGCAGCTGGGGGGCGGCGCTGGCGGGGAGGGCCAGGGCCAGGAGCAGGGCGGCGCAGAACCGGTAAAACCGGTAAACCGGGGTCAGGCCCGAAGGGCCTGACCCCCACCTGCCAACGCTGCTGGTGCTTGCTGGGGTCTGGCCCTGTGGGCCAGACCCCGTCCTACCGGTTTTGAATCGGAACATAGTCACTACCCTCAGAACGGCATCAAAGGACCGAGGAAGAAGCGGGTCAGCCAGCCCGGGGTGTTCGTCTCGGCCAGCGAACCCTGGGCGCCATACGCGATACGCGCGTTGGCAATGCGTTGCGACGACACCTGGTTGTTGGCGTCGATATCGGCGGCGCGCAGGAAACCGCGCAGGCGCACGAACTCTTCGCCCTGGTTCAGGGTCAAGACTTTTTCGCCGGCGACTTTCAGCAAGCCGTTCGGCATCACTTCCTGCACGATGACGGTGATCGCACCGGACAGCGCATTTTGCTGCGTGCTCGAGGCATCGCCCTGGAACGCGCGCTGGGCCGAAATATCGACCCCGGCTTTGGGGAACGTCTTGCCCAGCAGGCTGGGCGGGGCGATGCCGACGCTGGAATCCTTGGCCATGGTGGTACCGGCACTCTTCGACGCCTGCGTGGTTTCCTGCAGGATCACGGTGACGATGTCGCCGACGCGGAAGGCGCGGCTGTCCGAGACCAGCGACATGCCGCTGTCCGGATTGAAGACGCCGCCCGAGGTGCCGCGCGGCAGCGCGGAACGGGACAGGGCGGGCGCTTCGTCGAAAGGCGCCGGGCGTACGCTCGGCTGCATGGTATTGCAACCCGACAGCACGAGCACCGCCAGCGCGGCCAATGCGTGTTTCATGATCAGCGTGCAGCCTGTGCCAGGTATTGCAGCATATTATCCGCTGCGCTCAAGACTTTGGTGTTCATTTCGTAGGTGCGCTGGGCGGCGATCATGTCCACCATTTCTTCCACCACCTGCACGTTGGAACCTTCGAGTGCGCCCTGCTTGATCTTGCCGAACTGGGCGTCGCCAGGGCGGCCTTCGGTCGGCGCGCCGGAGGCCGGCGTTTCGGCGAACAGGTTTTCGCCCAGCGCCTGCAGGCCGGTCGGGTTGATGAAGGAAGTCAGGGTCAGCTGGCCCAGTTCGGTCGGCGTGGTGTTGCCCGGGATATTGGCCGACACGGTGCCGTTCTCGCCGATGGTGATCGAGGTGGCATTGGTCGGCACGGTGATTTGCGGCACCAGCGGCAAGCCGGACGCATTCACCAGCACGCCGTTGGCGTCGATCTGCAGCTGGCCGGCACGGGTATAGGCCGGTTCGCCGCTGGGGCGGCGCACTTGCAGGAAACCGTTGCCCATCACCGCCACGTCGAGCGCGTTATTGGTGGTTTGCAGGTTGCCGGTGGTGAAAATCTTCTGGGTGCCGACCAGGTGGGTACCGTTACCCATCTGCACGCCGGACGGGTTCAGGGTATTGTTGTCGGCACGCTGGGCGCCCGGCTGCTGGTCGATCGAATAGAACAAGTCTTCGAACACCACGCGGTCGCGCTTGAAGCCGACGGTGTTGGCATTGGCCAGGTTGTTGGCGATGGCTTGCAGTTTCGCGTCTTGCGCCTGCACGCCGGTCTTGCTGATCCACATTGCTGGATTCATCGGGATTCTCCTGGTTAGCCGCTAATCAGTTTGTTGCCGACTTCGGTCATGCTGTCGGCGGCCTTGAACAATTTCATCTGGATTTCAAAGGTGCGGTTCAGGCTCATGGTGGCCACCATCTCTTCCACGGCGGACACGTTGGAGCCTTCCAGGTGGCCCGCCTTCACCTGCACCGTGGCGTCGGCGGCCAGGTCCTGGCCGTCGCGCGCCACCAGCAGGCCCGCTTCATTCTTGGTCAGCTCGGACGCTTCGGCGCGCACCAGCTTGAGCTTGTCGACCACCTGCATTTCCGCGGTGGCGCCCGGACCCAGGATCGACACCGTGCCATCCTGGCCGATCTCGACCTTGCGGTGGATCGGCAGGGTGATCGGTCCGCCTTCGCCCAGCAGCTGCATGCCGTTGACGGTCATGGTGCCGTCGGCATCGAGGGTGATGGCGCCGGCGCGGGTATAGCCTTCACCGGTCGGGCCCTGCACGGCAAAATAGCCGGGGCCGGAAATGGCGATGTCCAGCTCGCGGCCGGTGGCGCGCAGCGTGCCCTGGCGGTCGGTCACCGCATTGGCTTGCAGCTGCGACATGTGGCGGTCGTCGTAACCGTAGCCGGGCAGCTTGGCCGCCTGCGCCAGCTCGAGGTTGGCGCGGAAGCCCGTGGTGTCCAGGTTGGCGAGGTTGTTGGCGTGCACCTGCTGGCCCCGCAGGGCCCGCTCGGCGCCGCTCATCGCGGTGTAGATCAGCGCATCCATTCGGCGTGGCCTCTTACAGCGCCTGCATCAGCGATTGCAACATCTGGTTCTCCGCGGTGATGACCTTGGAGTTCGCCTGGTAGTTGCGCTGCGAGGTCATCAGGCTGACCAGTTCGGCGGTGATGTCGACGTTGGACGTTTCCAGCGACGCCACGGTCAGGCTGCCCGCCACGCCCTTGCCCGGTTCGGCATAGTTCGGCGAGCCCGACTGCACGTTGGCTTGCCAGGACGTTTCGTTGACGGCGGTCAGCGCATCTTCGTTGGGGAAGGTCGCCAGGGTCAGGCGCGCCACCGCTTGTTTCTCGCCGTTGGAATACTTGGCCACCACATTGCCTTCGTTGTCGAGCTCGACGCCGACATAGCTGCCGGCCGCATAGCCGTTGGCCGAGTTGGTCGAGGTGGTCGATTCGCCCTTCTGGAAAGTGGTGCCGGTAAAGTCCATTGCCACGTTCATGGTAGCGGCCGGCGTCGGGTTGAACGTCAGGTTGTTGACAAAGGTCGTGGTGGCAGGGGTGAGCTGGCCCGCGCTGTCGAACGTCAGGTTGTACGGCGTGGCAGTCCCGGTGCCGTCGAATGCGGTAAACACTTGCACGGTCAGGCCGGTGGCCGTGGCCCTCCTGAAATACTGGGTCACGGTGTGCTCGTTACCCAGCGAATCGTGCACCACGGTCACTTTCGACAGGTTGTAGGAATCCGGGCTGGGGACGACCGGCGGCGTCGCTGCCGCGTTGGGTGCGACGAAGGCGGCGGTTGGCACGGTCCAGTCGGCCGACAGGTTGGCGACGAAGTCGACGCCGGTGGTGGCCTTGGCGCCCAGCATGGCGGTCGGCACCTTCACGTCGCCCATCGGGCCGGCCACCATGCTCGGCGGGGTCAGGGCGAAACCCTGCACCTTGTGGCCGGCGCTGTTGACCAGGAAGTCATTGGCGTCCTTGGTGAAGATGCCGACGCGGGTGTAGTTGGTCTGGCCGGTCAAATCCTGGGTGACGAAGAAGCCGCGGCCATTGATCAGGGCGTCCAGGCCGCGGTTGGTGGCCTGGATGCCGCCGTTCAAGCCGATCGACTGCGTGGTCGAGCCGATGTGTACGCCGGTCGGCTGGGACCCCGCGTGCAGCGACGCGAAGTTGGCACGGCTGGATTTGAAGCCGTAGGTCCCAGCGTTGGCGATATTGTTGGAAGTCGTGGCCAGTTGCTCATTGATGGCCTGGATGCCGGACAGGGCGATATCGAAACTCATGGCAGGGACCTTTCGTTAAATAGCGGAAGTGGAGCTTTTGCCCCGGAATGCGGAAATGGCCGAAGGCGCAACGTCGCCCACGGTGTTAACTTGCAGCGTCATGCCGCCGGCGGCGCCCAGCTGGACGCCGTCCAGGCGGCCTTGCACGGCCAGCGGCACGCTCGGGTTGCTCTCGCTGGCAACGCGCATGCTGTAGCGGCCGGCCGGCATGCCCAGCTTGGCCGGATCGATGGTGAACGGGTGGCTGCCGGCGGGGAGGGTGCCCAGCTGGATTTCGTACTGCTGGCCGTTGGTGGCGGTCAGTACCAGGGTAGTCTTGGCCGAGGAGCTCGACAGGGTGGCCTGGCCTTGCACCGCAGTCCCTGCCACCGTCACGGACTCGGTCTGCACCATGACGTCGGAGCCGACCTGGGCGCCCATGGCCAGCGCCTGCATCGATTGCAGCACGGAAGCGTTGGCGGTGGTGAGGTTGGCCAGGTTTTGCAGCGCCTCGGTTTGCGACAGCTGGGTCAGCTGCTGGACGAACTGGGCCGGATCCTGCGGCGACAGCGGATCCTGGTTCTGGATTTGCGCCACCAGCAGTTTGGTGAACATGTCGCGGCCTTCGTTGGAGGCGCCATTCAGCGCCACGCCGGTGGCATTGCTGCCTTGCGCGGCCGCATTGGTAAACAGGTTGGTTTCCATCAGGATTCGCCCAGCTTGAGCAGGGAAGCCTGCATGCCGCGGATGCGGCCCAGCACTTCCACATTGGTTTCAAAAGCGCGCGATGCCGACATCATGTCGGTCATCTCGGCCACCTGGTTGACGTTGGGGTAGAACACCATGCCGTCGGCATTGGCCAGCGGGTTGCCCGGCTCGTACACCTTGCGCAGCGGCTCGGCCGATTCGACCACGTCCAGCACTTGCACCCGGCCGCCGGCGGCGGCGTCGAGGTTGTCGTCCATCACGGCCGCGAACACGGGCTTGCGGGCGCGATAGGTGGTGCTTTCGCTGCCGGACACGGAGTCGGCATTGGCCAGGTTGGAGGCGACGGTATTCAGGCGCACAGTCTGCGCCGCCATCGCCGAACCGGCAATTTGGGCAATGTCTTTAAAGCTCATGGCAAATCCCTGGTGTGGCGGAATCACTGGCCGTTGATGGCCTTGGCCAGCCCGCGCAGCTTCATGTTGATGAAGGTCAGGCTGGTCGCGAAATCGGTGGCGTTTTGCGAAAAGGCGGCTTGCTCGACGCCGATCTCGACGGTGTTGCCGTCGACGGTCGGGTGGTAAGGCACGCGGAACTTGGTTTCGCCGTCGCCGTCGAGCACGGGCTCGCCGGCCAGTTCGGCTTCCACGCGCGCCAGCGACTCCTTGAAGTCGATATCCTGGGCGGCGAAGCCCGGCGTGTTTTCGTTGGCAATATTGGAGGCGAGGATGCGGGTGCGCTGCGCACGCAAGTTCAGTGCATCCGCATGCAAGCCTACCGCGTCCTTGAAATTAATGGCCATTATTTCTCCCCTCTGGTAATGTCCCAGCGAATTTACATACTAAAGGTATTGCCCATGCCCAACAATCCTATTGTACAGGTTTTCCGCGCTTTGTTGCTCATGGGAATTTTGCATGCCAGTGCAGCAAGTGCTTCATCAATGGAGGAGTTGGTAAGGAAGGTGCAAGTAGCTGCGAAAAATCAATTGCAAAACCATGCAGAAAGCCAGCGCTGGCTGGAGCCGCAGTTCGATATCGAAGTGGTAAGGAATAATCGGCCGATTCCGGCCTGTCCCTCTGAGACCAGGGTGGAGAGCCTGGACCGGCGCGGAATAGGGCGCATGCGCTTTGTTATCGTCTGCCCAAGCTTGCAAGGATGGCGTTTTGAATTTGTGGCAAGGGCCAAGGTGTCGGCGAAGGTTGTCGTTGCGGCCACTGATTTAATGCCGGGCAAAATTCTGTCGCCTATAGATTTGTTGCACCAGCGCCACGATATCACCTTGCTCCCCGACACATTTTCCGATTTCAGCGCGCTGGAAGGCATGGCCACGCGCCGCACGATCCGGGAAGGCGATGTCATTCGACAAAATATGTTGACAGCGCCGCAATTGATCAAACGCGGCGACCAAGTCCGCATCGTCGCGCGGCGCGAGCAGATTGAAGTGTCGATGGCGGGGGAAGCGCTGGACAATGGCACGCG
Organism: uncultured Duganella sp.; assembly: GCA_946482335.1. The sequence goes on from CAMLRG010000034.1 coordinate 7,876, forward strand.
CGGCGCCCTCATCCGGGTGCGCAACAGCAGCGGCACCCAGATCCGGGCGCGGGTTATTGACGCTGGGACTGTTGAGCCTGCTGAACTGCCTTGATGCTGGCGGCCACGCGGCCCAGCTTGTCGGCATAGGCGGGATCGGTGGCGTAGCCGCCCGCCTGCAGGGCGTGGGCAAAGGCGCGCGCATCGCCGCCCGTATTCAGGACGCGCCGGTAGCGCGGGTTGTCCAGCAGCAAGCCGGCATAATCGTCGAACGCGCCCGCCATGTCGCCATAGCCGCGGAAACGCTCCTGGCGCACGTGGGCCACGCCATCTTCCACCTCGGTGGTGGCCAGGGCTTGCACCGCACCCTGCCAGCTGGCGCCAGCCTTGATGCCGAACATATTGTGGCCCGGGGCGTGGCGGCCCCAGCCCGATTCCAGGGCCGCGTGGGCGGCCACCAGTTCCGGCGCCACGCCGAGGCGGGCGGCGGCCGCTTCCGCATGGGGGCGGATGGCCTCCAGGAACGCTTGCTGGGCCGAATCGGGCGCGCTGGCGTCGCGGCTGGCATCGCTCCCGCCAATCGCGCGCGCGGCAATGCGGGCGCGCAGGGCGGCGCCGTCGGCCGTCAAGGCGCTGCCGGCGCCGGCCGCGGTGGCGCCCGTGGTGTCGGCGGAGGAAATATAGCGTGCCACGTCGGCGTGCACCTGGCGGAAGGTGGCGCCGGCCGGCATGGTGCCGGCGCTGAAACTGGCGCTGAACGCGGCCGGCAGCACCGGGCGCGTGGCACTCATATTGCTGACCGTGCCCGCCGTGGCGCGGGTGGGCGCGGTGGCAGCGGTGGACGGCGTAACAGCTGTGAATTCAGACCGGCTCATAAGTTTGATCGTCGCCATGCAGCACGCGCTGCATGATGGTGTATTGCTCCGCAAGCAAGTCGGCATTGCGGCGGCCCATGTCGCGCGCCGCCTGCACCATGCCTTCCAGCTTGGCCCAGTCCGCTTCCAGCCGGGCCCGTGGCTCGGGCTTGAGCAGGCTGAACACTTGTGCCATGGACGGCTGGGGGCCGACCAGGCGGGTGGCCAGCTCGACCCGTTGGGCGCGGCGCGCTTCCAGGACATCGACCAGCGCGCCGATTTCTTTAGCGATGTCGCCCAGGCGTTCGCTCTGGTGGCGGATGGCCGCTTCGAATTGCTGGGCAATCAAGTCCAGCATCTGCTGGTAACCGAGCAAGTCCGCCGCGATGCCGTCGAGCAGCATGCGCATGGCGTCCTGGCGCGCTACCGGCGCTGGTACTGCATTGCTCACTGCTCGCCCCGGTGAAACTTCTGGATCAGGCCGGCCAGCTTGCCGGCATCGAAGGGCAGCTCGCCCTTGGCCAGCGCGTCGCGCAACTGGGCCACGCGTTCATGGTCGATATCACCCATGGCCTGCATGGCTTTCAGGGCGGGCTGCAGCACGGAAGATTCCAGCGCGCGCTGGCCGGCCGCGGCGGTGGCGGGGCGCGCGGTCTCGGCCGGTGCGGCGTCGGCCACGGTCTGCACCGGGGTATTGGGCGTTGAACCGGAAATCCTCATACGGTTTCCTCTTGACTTAACATTAATTGCCATTGCTCTTCCCCTTGCCAGGCAGCAGTTGTTGCCGCAATTGCTGCAACAGGCCGGGCTCGGGGAGATCCGATTCCCGGATGATAGCAGTCTTGCTGCTCGGCATGCCAAACATATCGGCAATGGCTTGCGCCTGAGCGCTCGTCAGGATCAGCAATTCGATACGCCGGTTGACGCCAGCATCGGCCCGTTTGGCATCGAGCGGCGCACGATCGGCCATGCCCACCACTTGCAATACGCTGTCTTGCGGCATGCTGCCGGCCAGCAGCTGGGAGCGCGCCGACATGGCGCGGTTGCTCGACAGGTTCCAGTTCGAGAAGGCTTTGTAGCTGGTATCGGCGTACTGCGACGAATCGGTGTGGCCGACGATCAGCATCTGGTTGTCCATCTGCGCGAAGAGCGGGCCCATGCTTTGCAGCAGGCGCGCGAACTTGTCGGTCGGCACCGCCGAGCCGCGCACGAACATGCCCTGGCTGTCGGTATCGTGCAACATCACGCGCAAGCCATAGGGCGTGACCACCGATTCCAGGTTGGCGGCCAGGCCGGCTTCCTCGCTCATGCGCGACAAGGTCTTGGCCAGCAGCTTGAGGTCGTCCGGGGTCTGGTAGCTGACGCGGTTTTCCGCGGTCTGGGTCGGGCTCTTGTGGTAGCCCGCGGTGGCATTGCCGTCGACGTCGGAATTGCCGGTGCGCGGCATCGGGAAACGCTCGATCAGGCTGCCGCGCGGGCCGCCCACCTGTTCCGGCATCACGCCCTTGCCGACGTCGGTCTTGCTGCCGTCGGACTGGGTCATGATGTGTTCCAGCGATTCGGTGTTGCGCACTGCCATCAGCCACAGCACCAGGAACAGGCACATCAGCGCCAGGCAAAAGTCCGCGAAGGCGACTTTCCACGCGCCGCCATGGTCGTCGTGCTTGTGCTTGCCACCGCCGCGCTTGACGATGGTTTGCTCATGGTGCTTGTCATGCGGCTTTAGCACGGCCACCTCCCCGGCGCGAGTTCGATTCCGGCTCGTTGCCGCCTTCCATCGCATTGATCCAGCCTTCGAGCTGGGCGAAGCTCGGCTTGATGTTCAGCTGCACCAGGCGGCGGCCGGCGTCGATCGCCAGCAGCGGCGGCTTGCCGGCGACGTGGGTCACCAGCACCACCTTCACGCATTCCATGGTCGAGGCTTCCTGCGCGATCAGCTGTTTCAGCATATTGGAAATCGGGTCCAGCACGCCGTAGCAGAAGAAGATACCGATGAACGTGCCGACCATGGCCGCGCCCACGTGCTCGGCGATCTCGGCCGAGGTGGCGCCTTCGCCCACGGTGCCCATCGTGATCACGATGCCCAGCACCGCGGCCAGGATGCCGAAGCCGGGCATCGCTTCGCCGATCTTGCCCAGCGATTTGGCCGGCTGGGTCAGCTCTTCGTGGATGGCTTCCAGTTCCTGCTCAAGCACGCCTTCCAGCTCGTGGGCGTTGATCTTGCCCATGGCCATCAGGCGGAAGTTGTCGACGATGAAGGCCAGCAGCTTGGGCTCGTCCAGGATCAGCGGGTAGCGCTGGAACAGCGGCGATTCGCGCGGCGCTTCCACGTGGGCGTCCAGGGCTTTCAGGCCGCCGGCGGCCAGCTGCAGCAATTCGTACATCAGCAGCAGCAGCTGGCGCTGGAATTCCGAATCGTACTTCTTGCGCGACATCAGGTGCTTGAGCTGGGTATTGGTTTCGGTCAGCACGTGGCGCGGGTTGCCGATGATGAAGGCGCCCAGGCCGGCGCCGGCAATGACCAGCAGCTCCAGCGGCTGCCAGATCGCATGGAAATGGCCGCCCATCAGCGCATAGCCGCCGAAGACAGAGCCGAATACGATCATGATGCCAAAGAGTTGCTGCATGGTTATGCCTTTCGATTGGTCTTCCGGGCGGTGCTGGCGTCAAGCCGCCAGCACCGCTTTCATTTTGTTCAGGGCCGCCTTGTTCAACTGGCAGACGCGGGCGTCGGTCAAATCCAGCACGGCGGCGATTTCTTTATAGCTGAGCTCAAACTCGTAGTACATCTGGATCACGCGCTGCTCGCGCTCGTCCAGGCCGTTCAGCGCCTGTTCCAGGCTGCGGCGTATCATCAACTGTTCTTCCGGGCCGGCCACGCTGCCGGTGTCGGCCAGCGTGTCCTGCAGGATGTCGTCGAAGCTGGCAATGGTTTCGGCATTCTCGTCCAGCAGGTAAGCCTGGTAATCCTCGGCATTGAGGCCGAGGGCGGCCATGGCTTCCTGCTCGCTCGGCTCGCGGCCCAGCTTGCGCGTCAGTTCGCGCACCGCGTCGCGCAGCTTGTGGCTTTGCTGGCGCACGGCGCGCGGGCGCCAATCCTGGCGGCGCAATTCGTCCAGGATGGCGCCGCGCACGCGCAGCGCGGCATAGCTGCCGAAGCCGGCATCCGGCTCGCCGTAGCGGCGCAGCGCTTCGAGCAAACCCATCAGCCCGATCTGTTCCATGTCGTCGCGGTCGATCGCGCCTTGCACCTGCGAATTGAGCTGGCGCACGATGCGCTTGACCAGCGGGGCGTAGGCGAGCAAGTGCTTTTGCTCGTCGGCCACGCTGACGGCGCTGTAGCTGTCGGCGTAAGGCTCTGCAACCGTGTCCACCATACCCATGGCAGTCTCTTTACTCCAGGATCAATTTGCCGATCATCACCTGCTGGAAGGGGCGCTCGCGCTGCTCCTTGGCGTAGGCTTCCTCGTAGGCTTTGTTCAATTCGTCGACAAACTGGTCAATCGTCATCATCGATGCCTTTTCCATCGGCAGCGCCGACAGCGAACGCACCGCCACGCTGCGCAGCAGCGGCAGCGCCTCCTTGGCTTCCTTTTCCTGCTTGGCCGTGGTCGAAATGACCAGGTCGGCCGACATATAGTGCGGCACGGTATCGCCCGGCTGGCGGCGCAGCATGACGATGACTTTTTCGATGGTCAGGTATTTCGCCGGCTCGGCATTCTTTTTTTCCTCGACGGCCGCCTTGGCCGGCGCACCGGCGTTTTCCTTGAGGAACCAGACCGCGCCGCCGGCGGCGCCCGCGCCCAGCAGCAAGGTGACGGCCACGATCAGGATCAGTTTCTTGTTCATCTAACGCTTACTCCCGCTCGCTCAATATGGCAAAGGTGCTACTGCTGGTGTCATCGTCGTCCAGGGCGCGGCCCGGCTGGCGCGCGGTCTCCTGTTGTTGCTGGCGCTGCTGCCCGCCGCCCTCGGCCAGGTTGCGCGCGCCACTCGCGGACACCGTCACGGCCACCTCGCTGAACTGGCGCTGCGACAAATCCTGGCGCACCGCGTCGCCGATGGTGTTCAATTGGCGCAGCACTTCACTGTGGCTGGCCGCGATATTCACCTGCAAGGCGCCACCGCTGTGGCGCACGGAAATTTCGACGCTGCCCATATTCGGCGGTTCCAGCCGGATCACGGCACGCTCGTCGTTGCGCGCCAGTTGCAGCTGCAAGCGGTCGCCCAGGGCGGCGCGCAGCGGCTGTTGCCATTGTTCGGGGCTGCCGTTCAGGCGCAGGGTGTCGCCACCCTGGCTGGCGGCGGTATTGGCCAGCACGCTGCGGAAGCCGGGCAGGGCGCTGCCGTCGGCATTCTGGCGCTGGCTGTCGGCCAGCAGGCTGGCGCCATCCTTGGCGGCGATCGGGGCGGCCGTGCCGTCGCCTGCCTGGCCTGCCAGGGCGCCCAGGGCGGCCGACAGGACGTCGCTGGCGCCGCTGCGCGCGGCGCTGGCGGCGGCCGGCGCCGCGCTGGTGGCCGGCAGGGCAGCAGCCGGGCGGGCGGCGGCCGCCAGCAGGGCGGCACGCGGGTCGAGCACGCTGGTGTCGGTGGCGGCGCGGGCGGCATCCGCTGCCTTGGCGGCAGGCTCGGCGGTGGCAGTCTCGCGTCCGGCCAGGGCCTGGGCTTGCGCCTGCTGGCGCAGCAAGGCGTTGTCGGCTGGGGCGGGCACGCCTGCCTGGGCGGTCAGGGCGGCGGCCACGGCTGCCACGCTGCCCGGCGTGGCGCCCGGCATGGCGCCGGCCAGCCCCGGCACGGGCAGGCTGCCCATGGCCGGCAGCAGGGTGGCAACCGCTTGCGCCGCGGCGGCCGCGCTGTCGGCACTGGCGGTGCTGTCGGCGCTGGCCGCGCCGGCATCGCTGCTGTCTTCGTCCTGGCCCGCCGCGCCTTCCTCGCGCGCGGCGGCGGTGGCCGCCATGGCGTCGAGCAGGGCGCCGAACGGTGCCGGCACCAAAGCGGCGGCCGCGTCCAGCATGGCCGCGCCGTGCGCGCTGGCGGCGGCGGTGCCGGCCGCGGCAGCGGCAGGCGCGGCGCTGGCGCCGCCGGCGTTGGCGGCAGGCGGCGGCAGACCGGCATCGCCGGTGGCGGTCGGGGCGGGTGCGGCAGGCGCCGCGGGCAGGTTGATCATGCTCATAGTCCGGTTGTGTCGATTTCACTGTCGAGGGCATAGGCCAGCCAGCCCTCACGATTGTCCTGCAGTTGCTGCAAATGCTGGCCCAGCTCGGCCGTGGCAAGGTCCACCTTGGCCACCGTCGCCTGGTGCAGCTCGCGCAGCGCTGCCAGTGCCGCCAGCTCGCCCGGCGTCCACGGGGCTTGAGCGGCCAGCTGCGGCAGCACGCTGTGCAGCAGGCTATAACAGGCCGCGACGGCCGGCCAGTCGGCGGCAGCCGTCGCGGCGTTCAGCTGCTGCGCCAGTTGCAGCAGCGCGGCTTGCCTATCCATGCTTGTCGTGGATCCCTTGCCAACCGGTGCGGATGGTGGTCAGCAAGCCAACTACTTCATCAATGATGGCCGGGTCCATGTCGACCCCGGCGCGGTACAGGCGTGCGGCGCAGAAATCATACAGGCGGCCCAGGTTGGCCACCACCTCGCCACCTTGCTCGAAATCGAGCGAGCTGGCAAGGCCGTTGATGATCTGGGTGCACTTGTCCAGGCTCTGGGCCTTCTGCTCGTAGCGTTTGCCGACGATATGGCCGCGTGCCCGCGCCAGTTCGTCCAGCAAGCCGTCGGTCAGCACCAGCACCAGCTCGATGGGCGAAGCGCGCGACGTCTGGGCATCCAGGTTGGTCGCGTGGTAGTTGCCGTAGGCTTCCATATTCATGGTGATACTCTCGTCTTTTCGGGCAGCAGGCCGGAGCCGCGTTACGATTTGTCGCTACTGAACATGGCATCGAACATCGAGGTCGTGCCCGTCAATTGCGACTGCAGCTGCTGCAGTTGGCTGAATTGTTTCAGGTAGCGCTGGTAGGCCGCTTCATATTGCCGGTCCAGGGCCGCCTGGCGGTCGGTATTGGTCTTTTGCATGCGCCCGATGACATCGGTGCGCTGGGTCAGGGTGCCGGGGGCGAAGATGTCGGCGCTGGTGACCGGGTCGACGCCCACCTTGCGCGACAGGGCAGTCCAGCCGTACAGCAGGGAGCGCATGCCGCCCAGCACGCCGGTGCCGTCGGTCGGCGCCACGAAGCTGCCCAGGATGGCGTCGAGCTGGGTGCTGTCGAGGCTGATGGCCTTTTGCATCTTGGTCTTGTCCAGCGCCAGGGTGCCGTCGCGCTGGGCGGTGATGCCGAAATTGACCAGCGATTTGCCGCCGCTGGCCGTGCGCAGCACGTCCTGCATGCGGGTGCGCAAGGCCACGATGCCGGCATCGCTGGCGAACACGCCGGCGTTCTTGTTGGTGTTAGAACCGCCCGGTTTGCCGGTCAGCTCCTTCAGCAGTTTCACGACGGCGTTGTAGCTGTCGATGAAGGTTTGCAGGTTGGCGGCCGTGCCGTCGTTGTCGCGCGCCACCGTGATGTCGACCGGGGTGTCGCCCACGCCCTGGGCCTTGGTGAAGGTGACGCTGACGCCGTCCACCACGGTGAAGGTGTTCGAGGCCTGGGTGATGGCCTGGCCGGTGGCGCTGCCGACCCGGATGGTGGCGTCGGACGCGGTGCGCATCACGGTCTTGTTGCCATCGGCCAGCTGGGTGTTCAGGTCGGCGCCCGCATTGGTCAGGTCGAGGCTGGCCACGGCATTGTCGGCGCCGGTCGAGGCCGACGAGAACACCAGGGTGCTGGCGCCGTTGATGGTCATGGTCGAGGCCGTGATGCGCGAATTGTTGTCCGCCGCGCTGTTGACCGCGGCCGCGATTTCCTGCGCGCTCAGGACGGCATTGCCATCCTTGTCGGCGCTGGTCAGGTCGACCGTGATGCTGCCGCCGTTGGCTAGGTTGATCTTGAAATCGTTGGCGCCCGCCACCGCCACATTGCCGACGTTGCTATAGCCGATCTGGCCGGCCACGGCCAGCTTTTCGACGTAGAAGGTGTAGGTGCCGGCCACCGCCGCTTCGGTGGCGGTGGCGCTGCCGAGCTCGGCACTGAGCGTGGCCTTGTTGGCCAGCACCGAACTCTTGGTGTTCAGGGTGGACAGCGCCGTCTCGAAGGACTTGATGGCGGTCGACAGCTGGCTCAGGGCGGCGCTGGCGGAAGTGGCGTAGTTGGCTTGCGCGGTCAGGATCGACTGGCGGCCCTCCACATAGAGCTGGGCCAGGTTGGTGGCCGTGGTCTTGGGATCGAAGGTAGGTGCGGTCAACGTTGCCATTTTCGTGCTCCGAGGAAATATAAATGAAGTGTACCAAGGTATCAGGCGACCGCCGAGGCTACTTCATGAAATTTTCCCGTCAAACTCTCATTTATGTCCGCGGAACCACAGTTGCGTTGCCAATTCATCATGGCGCTTGCGCTCTTGCGCGTGTTGCGCCGTCACCGCCGCATGCTGGTGGCGCTCGAGCACCTGGCCCAGCACTTCGCGTTTGACGTAGGCCGCCGTCAGCGCGCGCTGCGACACCGCCATGTCGGCCTCGTGCAGGTGCAGGTTCATGCGCTGGCTGTCGGCCATCGCCATCACGCCTTGCTTGTAGTCGCCGCAATTGATGGCCAGTGCCATCGGCAGCCTGCCGGAGGCGCCGCTGCTCTCGTACAGGTTGGTCAGCTTGTCCAGGGTCTTCTGGTAGCGTTCGCGCACGCTTTCCTTGGCCGCCATTTCCGATTGCAGCTTTTCCACTTCATTGCTGCGCAACTCGACCAGCGTCGACAGGTTGCGGATGGTGTGCTGGCTCATTGCATCAGCCTTTCAAGTTGGTCCACGCAGTTGGCGTAAGGGGCCGGTTCCTTGGTCCCCTGGCACAGGAATTCTTCGATATGCGGATGCAGGTTGACCGCCTTGTCGGTCATCGGGTCGGCGCCGGGCACGTAGGCGCCCAGCGGGATCAGGTCGCGCACGCGCTCGTGGCGCGCCATCGACGCCTTCAGCGCGCGCGCCGCCAGCATGTGTTCGCGCGTGATCACGTGGTTCATGCAGCGGCTGATCGAGGCGGCAATATTAATGGCGGGGTAATGGCCGCGCTCGGCCAGTTCGCGCGTCAGCACGATGTGGCCATCGAGGATGGCGCGCGCGGTATCGACCACCGGATCCTGCTGGTCGTCGCCCTCGGCCAGCACGGTGTAGATGGCGCTCATGCTGCCCTGCGGGTTTTCGCCGTTGCCGGCCGATTCGACCAGCTGCGGCAGGTTGGAAAACACCGACGGCGGATAGCCCTTGGTGGCCGGCGGTTCGCCCAGGGCCAGCGCCACTTCGCGCAGCGCCATCGCATAGCGCGTCAGCGAATCGACCAGCAGCAGCACGTTCTTGCCCTGGTCGCGGAAATGCGCGGCCACCGAGTGGCACAGTTCGGTTGCCATGATGCGCATCAGCGGCGATTCGTCGGCCGGCGCAATCACCAGCACCGCCTTCTTCAAGCCTTCCGGGCCGAGCGACATTTCGATGAACTCGCGCACTTCGCGCGAGCGCTCGCCGATCAAGCCCACCACCACCACGTCGGCCACGGTCTGGCGGGTGATCAGGCCCAGCAGCACGGACTTGCCGACGCCGGAACCGGCCATCAAGCCCACGCGCTGACCCTTGCCCAGGGTCAGCATGCTGTTGATCGCGCGCACGCCCACGTCGAGCGGATCGGTGACCGGCTTTTTCTTGAGCGGGTTGACGCGCGGCGGCTGCAGTTCGAGCGGGTATTCGCCATCGAGCTTGCCGAGACCGTCGATCGGTTCGCCGATGCCGTTGACCATGCGGCCCAGCCAGCTCTTGCCGATCTGCAGGCTGACCTTTTCGGCCGAGGGCAGCACGCGCGCGCCCGTGGTCAGGCCGCTGGCTTTCTTGAACGGCATCAGGAAGGTGAGTTTTTCGCGGAAGCCCACCACTTGCGCATCGAGCCAGTCGCCGTCGACCGTCTCGATCTGGCAACGCTGGCCGGTGTGCAGCTTGCAACCCGTGGCTTCCAGCAGCAAGCCGGAGGCGCCCACCAGGCGCCCGGTCGGGGTGGCCAGCGGGACATCGTCGAGTTCCAGCTTGCGCAGTGCGTCAGCAATCATTCTTCGCTCTCGGCATCGTCGCCGCCATCGGCAGCCTGCAACTGATTATCGACCTGTTCCATGACAGCAGCAAGACGCTGGTGGCAGCCGGCATCGACTTCATTGTCGCCGGCACGGATACGGCATTCGCCCACGTCGAGGCGGGCGTCGCCGATCAGGTTCCAGCGCTTGGCACGCTTGGGATCGACTTCCATGATGCGCTTGACTTCCTCGGGGTTGAGGTAGACGTCGATTTCCTCGCGCGTCGGCGGCATCGAGGCCAGGGTTTCATCGACCAGGGCCATGATCTGCACCGGCTGCAAGGCGAGTTCGGCGCGGATCACGTTGCGCGCCACCTTGGCCACCAGGTCCACCACTTCCTTGCGCTGCGCCGCGCGGTAGTCGGCGCGCAATTTCTTCAGCGACTTCAGCATGCCGTCCACCGGGCGCGCCAGGTGGTCGAAGCCGACCAGGGTCTCCTGGCGGCCTTCCTCGCGGCCCAGTTCCATGCCTTGCTGGCGGCCCGCTTCGAAGCCATCTTCCTGGCCGCGCTGCAAGCCGATCTCGTAACCGTCGCGCTGGCCCTGCTCGAAGCCTTCGCTGATCGACGCCTGCCACTGCGCCGCGTCGGCCACCTGGCCCTGCGCCTTGCCGTGCGCCCCGTGCGGGTGCACGTATTGCTGCAGCGGCGGGAAGCGGTAGGGGCGGAACTGTTTCATCATTCGACCACCGTTTCGGCGAACAGTTGCACCTCGACTTCGCCGGCGTCGGCCAGCGCCTTGACGGTGGCCATGATTTCCTGGCGCGTCGCTTCGATGCGCGACATCGGCACCGGGCCGGCGCGGCGCATCATGTCTTCGAACGCTTGCGCCTGGCGCTTGGGCATGGTCTTCAGCACCGCATCGCGGATGGCCGGCTCGGCGCCCTTGAGCGCGATGGCCCACTGCTCGAGCGGTACTTCCTCGATGATGCGGGTGAGGGTGACTTCGGTCTGGGTCGACAGGATCAGGAAGTCGTACATCGACATTTCGATTTGCGCCACCACGTCCGGGTCGTGCGCGCGCAGCAATTCCACGATCTGGGCGCGGTTGCCCGGCAGGCGGTTCAGGATCTCGGCCACCTGGCGCACGCCTTCCACGCTGGTCGACTGCGAGTCGAAGGAGGACAGGCAGCGGTTGACCAGCTCGTCGAGCTCGAGCAGCAGGTCGCGGTCGATCTCGTCCAGGCGCGCCATGTTCAGCAGCACCAGGTCGCGCCCTTCCAGCGGCAGCGCGTCGAGGATCTGGCCGGCCAGCGCCGGCGGCAGGAAGGCCAGGAACACGGCTTGCATCTGCACGTGCTCGTTGGCGATGTAGTCGGCCAGCCATTTCGGCGACGCCCACTGCAGGCGCGCCATCTTCGGGCGCAGCTCGTCGCCGTAAATGCTGTTCAGCACGGTATTGGCGATATCGCCGCCCAGCGCCAGGTCCAGCGAGCGCTTGAGGAAGGAGCGCGAGGCGCCATGCACGCCCGACTGCTGGCGGTAATCGTCGAAGAAGGTTTGCATGGCGGTCTTGACTTCTTCCACCTTGATGCCGCTCATGCGCGACATGACCTGGGTCACTTCCAGCAATTCTTCGCGCGACAGGCAGCGCAGCACGGCGGCGGCCGGCTCTTCGCCGATCGACAGCAGCACGATGGCGGCTTGTTCGACCGGGCTCAGGCCTTGCTCTTCCTGGTCCAGGTTACTGTTGATTTCGGCCATTTTTCTGCATCCATTGTTTGACGACTTCGGCGACACGTTCCGGCTCTTTCTCGGCCAGGACCTTGAGGTGGTCGACCATCACGTCCACCGGCGAGCCGGCCGGCGGCAGATCGTAGTTCTCCAGCAGCGGCACCATCGGCATCTGGCTGCCTTCCAGCGCGCCCGTCTTGGCCGCGTCCTCCGCCGGCGCGTCCGGGGAACCGAGCGCGGCCGGGCCGGCGCCGACCGGCTGGGCGCTGCCCGGGATCGGCGTGGCTTCGGCCTGGGCCTGGCGCGCGGCGCCGGCCAGGGCCGGCTTGGCCGCCGGCGCCGGGGCGGGCGGTGCGAAGCGGGCGGTGAGCAGGCGCAGCAGTGGACGCGCCAGCAGCAGGTAGGCCAGCAGCAGGGCGATCGCATAGCCCAGCCAGTTGGCCGAATCGACCACCGTGTCGCGTTCCTGCCACCATGGCAGGGCGGCCGGCTTGGCCGGGAAGTTCATGGCGCTCACCACCAGCTTGTCGCCGCGTTCTTCATTGATGCCCAGGCCGCTGCGCAGCACCTTGTCGATGTTGGCGATTTCCGCCGGCGTCCAGCCCGTCTTGGGGAAGGGCGCCGCCGCTTGCGCCAGCACCACGGCCACGTTCTGGCGCACCAGGCGGCCACGCGCACGCTTGGTCTGGGTGATGCTGCGGTCATAGGCATACTGGCGCGTGGTGGCATTCTTGCGCGCGGTGCCATCCGGCGCCTGGCCCGGCGCACCGGCGGCGCCGGCGGCGGCATCGGCCGCCTGCTGCGGCGGCGGACGGTTGGACAGGGTGCCCGGCACGCCCATGGCGATGCGGTTGCGGTCCTGTTCCTCGCGCATGGCCTCGCTGGTCACCTTGGGATCGGCGCCATATTTTTCCACGGTTTCCTCCACCTTGTCGTTGTCGACGTCGGCCGTCACGCTGGTGCGGAAATTGTCGTCGCCGACGATCGGGCCCAGCAGGCCGCGGATATTGCCGCGGATTTCTTCCTGCAGGCGCTTGGCGTTCTCGTTGGTGGAGGTGGAAGCGTCGAAGCCTTCGCTCAAGTCCACGTGGGACGACAGCAGGTTGCCGGCCTGGTCCACCAGGCTCACGCGCGCCGGGCTCAGCGAGGCGACGCTGCCGGACACCATGTTGACGATGGCGGCGATGTGTTCCGGCGCCAGGGTGCGCCCCGGCTTGGTTGCCACCACCACGGACGCGGACGACTTTTCGCCATCGCTCGACACGAAGGAGGTCGACTTGGCGATCGACAGGTGCACGCGCGCATGCGCGATGGCGTCGAGCGTCATGATCGATTGCGCCAGTTCGCCTTCCAGGCCGCGGCGGAAGCGCACATCCTGCACGAATTGCGACACGCCCAGCGGGTCGTTCTTGTCCATCAATTCCAGGCCGGCCGGCAATTGCGCGGTCACGCCCTTGGCGGCCAGCATCATGCGCACCTGGCCCAGTTTGCCTTCCGGCACCAGCACCTGGCCCGTTTCCGGATGGATGCGGTAGGCAATCTTTTCCGCGTCGAGCACGGTCATCATGTCGGCGGTGGCGACTTTTTCGCGCTGGCCGAACACGGGCTTGTAGCCGCTCTGGTCCTTCCACAGGACCATCAGCACCAGCGCCGTCAGGCCCACGGCCAACAGCAGCAGGGGATACAGGTTCTTCAGGACGGCGGGCGGCACGGCCGGGGCTGCGGCGGCGCGCCAACGTCCCAAAGCGGACTTCAAGTTAGCAATCACGTCAGGTCTTTCGAGAACGAAGCAGTGAGGAAAGCGGCTTACAGCGGCAGCTTGATGAGCTCATCGACGGCGCCCATCACCTTGTTGCGCACCTGCATCAGCATCTGGAACGACAGGCTGGCTTCCTGACTAGCGAGCATAGCGCCAACCAGATCGTCGCTGCGCCCGGCATCGACGTCGGCCATCTTTTGGCCGGCATGCACGTCCTGGGCATTGACGCCGGCAATGGCATCCTGCATCGATTGGGCAAACGAGAAAGGCGCGCCGGCGTGGGACGCGTTGAATTGTGCGGCCGGGGCAATGGCCGTGGCTTGCTGGGCGAGTTCGGCTGCCGCATTGTTCAGCGACGCCAGGTCGGCCTTGATCAGGCCTGCGAATTCATTTGCCATAAAACACCTCAGGTTGGTTGCGCCACCGTTTGCACGTCGTTACCATCATCACATCGTGCTTGACTACTAAACAAAGCTGGGTAATTGTTAAATAGTGCCGTACGGGAACAAGCAGTGTAACCCGAATTCGCGCTCGTAACAACCGCTTACAAAATGCAAAACGTCTTATGAATCATGCACTAAGGATCGGTTTTGCAACTTACTTATATGGAACTTGCACCAACTAAGCTTACCGCTTGGCAACTTTTCTGTAAAGTGATTTTGAGGACTGAACTACTTGATTCATGGCAATACCGAGGGATTTGGGTTATTCTACGCTTCCCATAACATCCTGAGCGGACAAGTTTGCGTTACGATGGACATACAAGGGCAGACGGATGGCCAACCATGAATAACCACGTGCAATACGAAGTACTTGACCCTTGCTTGCTGGGACGGCCGGTGCACCGGTTGCCGGAGTTTGCCGCGCAATTGCGCGAAGACCTGGCGCAAGCGATGCGCCTGAATGTGCACCGGCGTTACTGGGGCAGTTTCCAGGTGGACGATGTCGCGTTCAACCGCCTCGATGGCCGCGAAGCGCGCCAGCGCTGGCTGGGGTTTGCCGCACCGTCGGGCCAACTGGCGTTCGCCCTCGACCGCAAAATCCTGCTCAGTGTATTGAATTACCGTTATGGCCGCGCCTCCCGCGCCGATGCCGCGCTGGACGAACAGGCAGTGCGCGTCACGGCGACCGAAGAGCGCCTGGCTGTGGTGCTGGGACAACAGCTGGCCAGTATTGTGGCCGCCCGGATTGAAAGCAACCTGCCCGATGGCGGCCGGGAACTTGGCGAAGAAGACAATATCAAAGCCGGTGTGGCGACGCAGCCGGCCAAAGGCAGCTGGGTCATCACGGTGTCGCTGAGCGACGGCGAACTGCAGGGCAAGGCCTGGTTCGCGCTCGACAAGCAAGTGATGGGCAGTGTGCTGCGCGGCTTGCAGCCGGCGCGCGATGCCGGCAAGAAGGGCAGCAAGAATCCAGGGCCGCTGGCGGCGCGGCTCGAGGTTGGCTTGAGTGGCCGGCTGGTTTCCAAGGAAACCACGCTGGGCGCCATGTTCGACCTGCGTGTGGGCGATGTGATTCCCATCAGCCTGCACAGGGCAGACGTCATGCTCGAAGACTCCCGCCTGTTTACAGCTGCGGTAACGGAGCACAAGGGCAAACTCTGCTTAACCTCTTTTGAAGATTCCGAATGAATATGATGAATAACCCCAACGGCGCTAACGATTCCATGCTGGACGATATGTCGGAGGAAATGATCATCGACCAGGTGTCGCAGGACCTCACCGATGTGCCGGCCGCGCGGGCCGGCCGCCGCGATTTGCCGGCCATGATGCGCAAGATCCCGGTCACCCTGACCCTCGAGGTGGGGTCGGCCCGCCTGTCGCTGCAGGATTTGATGCAGATCGGTCCGGACAGCGTGGTGGAGCTGGACATGCTGGCCGGCGAACCGCTGACCATCAAGGTCAACGGGACCGCGATCGGCCGCGCCGAAGTGGTGGTGGCCGGCGAAAATTATGGCCTCAAGGTCATCGATCTGGACGGTTTGAACCTCGACATGATGGCGCCATGACCGTACGCCGCCTGGTGCCCGGCCTGGCGGCCGGGGCAGTGCTGCTATGCGCCTGCGCGCCTGCGTGGGCTCAGGATTTGCTGGCCGGGGTCGTGCCCGGTGCCAAGACCGACCTGTCGGTGAAGATGCAGATCCTGATCATCATGACCCTGCTGGGCTTGTTGCCCATCATGGTGATGATGATGACCAGCTTTACCCGCTTCGTCATCGTGCTGTCGCTGCTGCGCCAGGCCCTGGGCCTGCAGCAGGGCTTGCCCAACCGTATCATCACCGGCGTGGCCCTGATCCTGACCCTGCTGGTGATGAAGCCGATCGGCGACGCGGTCTGGCGCGATGCCTTCGTGCCTTACGACCAGGACAAGATCGGCTTGCAGGATGCCTTGCGCATTGCCGAAAAGCCGGTGTCGAAATTCATGCTGGCGCAGACCAGCAAGGCGTCGCTCAAGCAGATCGCCCATCTGGCGGGCGAGGATGCCATCAGCAACCCGGCCGACCATGCCTTCACCGTCAAGCTGGCCGCCTTCGTGTTGTCGGAATTGAAGACAGCGTTCCAGATCGGTTGCCTGCTGTTCATTCCCTTCCTGATCATCGACCTGGTGGTATCGTCGGTCTTGATGGCGATGGGTATGATGATGCTGTCGCCGCTGGTGATTTCGCTGCCGTTCAAGCTGCTGCTGTTCGTGCTGGTGGATGGCTGGACATTGACTGTCAATACGCTCGTGACGAGCATACAAGCCTATTAGGTGACGAAGCGATGCTGACTCCCGACGTAGCCGTCGACCTGGTGGTCGAGGCGCTGCACATCGTGATGATCCTGGTCCTGGTCCTGGTGGTGCCAGGCCTGGTGGCGGGCTTGCTGGTGGCGCTGGTGCAGGCGGCGACCCAGATCAACGAGCAGACGCTGAGCTTCCTGCCGCGCCTGCTGGTGACCTTGCTGGCCATCGTGCTGACCGGGCGCTGGATGTCCGGCTACCTGATGGATTACTGCGTTTCCATCTTCCAGCGCGCCGCCACCCTGGTCGGCTAGCCCAGCCATGGAACAAGTCCTGGCCAATCTCCTGGTGTGGCTGACCGCCATCTGGTGGCCCTTCGTGCGCTGCATGGCCATGCTGAGCGCGGCGCCGGTGATCGGCGAGATGATGGTGCCGGTCACGGTACGCATCCTGGTGTCGCTGGTGCTGGCCATCATCCTGCTGCCGGTGACCGAAGGGCAGGTGGTGCAAGGCATCGACCCGATCTCGGTGCAGGGCATCGCGGTGACGGTCGAACAGGCGGTGATCGGGCTGGTGATCGGCCTGGCCTTCCATTTCTCGATGTCGGTGGTGGGCGTGCTGGGCTACATGGTGTCGAGCCAGGTCGGCTTTTCGATGGCGGTCATGAACGACCCGCTGAACGGCACGTCCTCGGACGTGGTGTCGGCGCTGCTGACCATGCTGGCCATCGTGGTCTTCTTTGCCATCGATGGCCACCTGGTGCTGGCCGGCGTGATCGGCCAAAGTTTCAAGGCCTGGCCACTGGGCGGCGGTTATGCGCCGCTGCTGCTGCAAACGGTGGCGTGGAATGTGGCCTGGATCTTTTCCGCCGCCATGCTGCTGGCCATCCCGGTCGTGTTCTCGGCCCTGGTGGTGCAGATCGGCTTCGGTTTCCTGAACCGCGTGGCGCCGACGCTGAACCTGTTCGCGCTGGGCTTCTCGGTGATCACCATCTTCGGCTTGCTGATGCTGGGCCAGGTGGTGCGCTTCATCCCCCAGCATTACATCCGCATGTCGACCCGCGTGCTCGACATGATCCAGCAACAGATGGTGCCCCATGGCTGACGAGAGCGGCGACAAGTCAGAGAAGGCTTCAGCGCAAAAGCTGAAGAAGTCACGCCAGGAAGGCCAGGTGGTGCGCTCGCGCGACCTGGCCACCGCCATCGGCATCCTGGTGTCGCTGAAGCTGTTCGTGTGGCTGCTGCCGGGCTATCTGCTGGAATTCCGCGAAATCTTCCACCAATCCTTCGCGCCGCTGGAAGGCGAGGGCGCGCTCGAGAACGTGATGAGCAAGATCTGGCTCAGTTCGGCCCTGCTGCTGGTCAAGATGGTGACGCCGCTGTTCGTGGTGCCGCTGTTCATCGTGCTGGGCGCCATGGTGCCGGGCGGCTGGGTCATGAGCGCCAAGAATATCCAACCCAAGTTCGAGCGCTTCAACCCGGTCAGCAACCTGGGGCGCCTGTTCTCCAAAAAGCACGCCTTCGAGCTGGCGGTATCGATCGGCAAGGCCGCCGTGCTGAGCTGGGTGCTGATCCACGTCGGCACCAGCACGGTCAAGGAATATACGCAGCTGCAAGGCCTGGCGCTCAACGAAGCCATGATCTCGGGCGCCAGCCTGATGCTCGATGGCGTGATGGCCATGGTGGCCGTGTTCATCATTTTCGCCATCATCGACGTGCCGGCCCAGGCTTACTTCTTTGCCGAGCAGCAGAAGATGACCAAGCAGGAGCTGAAGGAAGAATACAAGACGCAGGAAGGCCGGCCCGAAGTGCGCCAGCGCATCCGCCAGCTGCAGCGGGCGCTGGCCCAGCGCGCCGCGCGCAAGGTGGTGCCGGGCGCCGACGTGGTGATCGTCAACCCGGAACACTATGCGGTGGCGCTCAAGTACGACGAAAAGCGCGCCGAAGCGCCTTACGTGCTGGCCAAGGGCGTCGACGAGATGGCCCTGTACATCAAGCGCCTGGCGCAGGAGAACGGCATCGAAGTGCTGTCCCTGCCGCCGCTGGCGCGCGCCATTTACAATACCAGCCAGGTCAACCAGCAGATCCCGGTGCAGTTGTACCAGGCCGTGTCCATGGTCCTGCACTACGTGCTGCAGCTGAAGGCGTTCCGCGAAGGACGCCGGCCCTCGCAGCCCAATCCGCTGGAGGCAGGCCAGGTTCCAGTTCCAACATCCATGAGTGAGGCCGTACCGACATGAATTTCCTCAAGGGCTTGATCGCAGAAGCAGGCCGCCACAAACTCGCCACGCCGGTGTTCCTGCTGGCGATCCTGGCGATGATCATCCTGCCATTGCCGCCAATCCTGCTGGACGTCCTGTTCACCTTCAATATCGTCCTCGCGCTGATCGTGATCCTGGTCAGCGTGAACGCCAAGCGGCCGCTGGACTTCTCGGTGTTCCCGACGGTGATCCTGGCCACCACATTGATGCGCCTGACGCTGAACGTGGCGTCGACGCGCGTGGTGCTGCTGCACGGCCATGAAGGCACCCATGCCGCCGGGCGCGTGATCGAAGCCTTCGGCCAGGTGGTCATTGGCGGCAACTTCGTGGTCGGCCTGGTGGTGTTCGTGATCCTGATGATCATCAACTTCGCCGTGGTGACCAAGGGCGCCGAGCGCATCTCCGAAGTGTCGGCGCGCTTCACCCTGGATGCCTTGCCCGGCAAGCAGATGGCGATCGACGCCGACCTGAACGCGGGCCTGATCAACCAGGAGAAGGCCACCCAGCGCCGCAAGGAAGTGGCGACGGAAGCCGACTTCTATGGCGCCATGGACGGCGCCGCCAAGTTCGTGCGCGGCGATGCGGTCGCCTCGATCCTGATCCTGATCATCAATATCGTCGGCGGTGTCGCCATCGGTACCCTGATGCAGGACATGAGTTTCGGCGACGCCTTCCGCCAGTTCGCGCTGCTGACCATCGGTGACGGCCTGGTGGCGCAGATCCCGGCGCTGCTGCTGTCGGCCGCCGCCGCCATCATCGTTACCCGCATTTCGGATTCGGATGCCAGCGGTTTCGAAGCCCAGGTCGGCGAACAGCTGCTGGCATCGCCGAACGTGCTGTTCAGCGCCGCCGCCGTGATGGTCATCCTCGGCCTGGTGCCGGGCATGCCGTGGCTGATGTTCCTGAGTTTTGCCGCGGTGCTGGGGTACGTGGCGTACCGGCTGCGCGAACGGCAGGCGGCGCCGGTCACCGACAATATCGCCGCCATCGAAGCGGCGCTGCGCGAAGAGAAGGTGCCGGAGCTGGAATGGCAGTCGCTGCCGGTGGTGCAGCCGCTGCAGGTGTCGCTGGGTTACAAGCTGGTGAGCCTGATCGACAAGGCACATGGCGAAGTGCTGACCAAGCGCTTGCGCGGGGTGCGCCAGAGCTTGTCGGAATCGATGGGCGTGGTGCTGCCGCAGATCCATGTGCGCGACGACCTGGGCTTGAAACCGTCGCAGTACGCGGTAGTGCTGGGCGGCACCACCATCGCGCAGGCCGAAGTGTTTGCCGACCGCCTGATGGCGATCCCGTCGCCCACCGTGTACGGGCAGGTCGACGGCATCCCCGGCGTGGAACCGGCTTACGGCATGCCGGTGACCTGGATCGAGACCAAGGACAAGGCGCATGCGCTGGGCCTGGGCTACCAGGTGGTGGAGGCGCCGAGCGCCATCGCGACCCACGTGTCGAAGCTGGTGCGCGAGTATTTGCCGGAACTGTTCCGCCATGAGGACGTGGCGGCGCTGATGGAGCGCCTGACGGCGCTGTCGCCCAAGCTGGCAGGGGCGCTGGACAAGGCCTTGACGCATACCCAGTTGTTGCGGGTATTCCGCGTGCTGCTGCAGGAATCGGTGTCGCTGAAGGATATCGTGCCGATCGCGACCACGCTGCTCGATTCGTCCGAGACCACCAAGGATCCGATCCTGCTGGCGGCGGAGGTGCGCTGCGCGCTGCGGCGCCAGATCGTGTCCGGCCTGTTCGGGCAGAAGACCGAGATGCTGGCGTTTAACCTGGGCGGGGAGCTGGAAAATATGCTGCTGGGCTCATTGAACCAGGCGCGCCAGAGCGGCAAGGTGGTGCTGGATAATTACCCGATCGATCCGCATCTGCTGGCGCAGCTGCAGGTCAATATGCCGGTGGCGCGCGAGCAGATGAAGCAGCAGGCGACGCCGCCGATCCTGCTGGTGCTACCGCAGATCCGGCCTTTGCTGGCGCGTTATGCGCGCTTGTTCGCGCCGGGCTTGCATGTGCTGTCGTATAACGAAGTGCCGGAGAACCGGGAAGTCTCGATCATCGGCACCGTCGGCTAGGCTTGCCGCGCAAAAGCTTGGGCCGCTGGGCGTGCCGAGGCCAGCCACGAATGATGCATGTCGCGCAATCGGGCTACGTCATGCAGGAACTGGCTGCGGATCCAGTCGCGATAGTCGGCGATGATCCTGCTCTCGGGGGCGCGGCCGAGCGCACTGGCAGTCGCGAGAAACCCCGCATACATGCCAGCCATGAGCGCGCGTAACATGCCATGGGAGGATGAGGGATCGATTTGTGCTGCGCAATCGCCGGCGAGAAAATAGCCGCGGCCAGCGCAGGCCGGACGGAGGCGCCAAGTCATGTCCATGCCATGCTCCGCCTTTTCCTGTCCCGCCCTGCGTAACACCAGCCACGCCACGCGGTCCCGCCCCAATGGCGCCTCCCAATCCCAGCCGTCCGGACCCAAAGCGATCCGCGGCTGGCCGTCCGTGCAGCTTGCCTGCGCTGCGCGCCAGCCGAAGCGCACCCGCAGTGGCGGCGAGTAGGTCTCCGAGGCCAGTCCGAGCTGGCTTGCCAGCCAGGCGTGGCGGCCGGTAGCGTCAATCGTCCAGCGCGCCCGCATGTCGCCCTCAGCAAGGCGCACCCCGGCCACCCTGCCGTCTTCGTGCAGCAATCCAGCGATTTGGCACCCCATCAGCAAGCGGGCGCCGCACGCGCGGACGGCATTTTGCATCATCTCCTGCAGCAGCGCGCGATCGACCTGAAAGCCGCGCCACGGACCATTTGCGTCGGCACCATAGGCCTGAAAATGCCGCTGGCCGGCATGCTCCACCCATATGCCGCGATGACGGTGGAAGCCGGCGTTGCGCAGGGCGCTTCCCATCCCCAGGTCCTCGAACAGGACTTCGGCTCCCGGATGCAGGGTCTCGCCCGGCGCCAGCCCCGGCGCCAGTCGCTGCTCTACCAGTGCGACGCGCAATCCGCCCTGTCTTGCGCGGATCGCCGCGGCACAGCCGGCAGGGCCTGCGCCCAGAACGAGCAGGTCGCAACCGATCATGCGGGATGAAGGACCGGTTGCCCGGTACCACGCTGGTAAGCAGTGCCGTTGGCGGCCAGCTGGAACGTGTGGCGCCGCAAGACCCTGCTACGCAAACGCGTAAGGTCGCCGGTGGCTTCGGGGGCATCCACCTCCGCAAAGACCATCAGATAGCCGCCGCCTTGTAGCTGCCCTGGGGCAGCGGGGAACGTGGACCAGGCAGGCACCTTGCGTACTTCTACCAGGCAGACGTTCTCTTCCTGGACTTCGATCAGGCCAAGGCAGGTTTTCAATGCCCGGAACCTGTCAATCAGGTCTTCGCTTTGGACGGATGCTGTAAGGTCGACACGGAAGCGTCCCTCCAGCGCGTTCTTGACATAGTCGGAACGTTCGATGGAAGCGTGGTTCACAAATTCGCCGGCCGCCAGCCGTTCGAAGTAGGGGCCGAACTCGCCATCCCATCCCCTGTACGCTTGCTGTTCACCCGATTTGACGCGGGGATGCCCGGGATGGAAGCCAAGTTCCTCGTCCAGCATAGGCAGGCGGTCGGGCCAGCGGTTGCCAAATGTGCGGCTGGCGTCGGGCGCGACCGCCGGCCAGAACGACGACAGCGCGGCGCAGAGTTTCGCATCTTCCGGGAACGGTGAGCCGAGCCCGTAACTGGTGAAGAAGAAGCCATCTGCGTCGCGGCTTTTCGATATATCCCAACCTGGGGCGAACACGCCGGAAGCGCCATCGGGCAGGTAGCTGATGCTGCGGTTGGCCTGGCCGAGCGGATTTACCGGAGTCCCTGTTGCTGGATTGCCCACGATCGCAGTAACCGTCAGGTCAGAGCGTTCAAACGCGGGCTGGGTGCGTTTCGACGGCAAGGGCAGGCCGGGATTGGGCGCGGTACGTTCGAAAGACAGCGGCCCCACGTCGCGCAGGTCAAATTGAAACTGGAGTTCCATCTGGTCGGCGAGGGGGAAGAAGTCGGGCGCGGTTACCAGTGAAAATGCGGCGAGGTTCCTGGTTTGATTAGCCAGTCCACCGACTTTCACCTCGACGCAGCCGTCGCAGCTATCGTCAATAAAATGCGCTGCGGGATAGCCGCCCGACCTCAATAATTCCGTGTACTCATTCTCGGGCAGCGTGTTCAGGTCGGTCGGCACCTGATCGGCAGGAAGCGTCGTGTCGACCCGGTGCCGGATGTTGACGAACTCGGGCGCCATCCGCCAACTCCGATTGTTGACTACATAGCCGCTGATTTCCAGCGATGAATCAACGAAGCGCGATGGTCGATCCTTGCCGGGGCGCGGAACCAGCATCAGCTCGGGAACTTCGAAATACACCATTTCATCCTTGCCGGAAATGCTGTTGTGCTGGACTGCCGTACGTACCAGGCTTTCTGCCGGCGTTGGGACGATCAGTACCGAAGCGCCCACGCGCAAGGGCGATACCAGGTTTGCGCCGTTGCCGGTGTCCCGAACATAGGGCGGCAACTTGACATTGAACCCGGGCGGCAATGGCAACCCGCCTTCGGCTTCGCTTAGCTGATGCGTCATCCGGAGCTTTTCGTTGCGGTGGAATTCAAGGAATTCAAGCGTGATGTTCTTGCCCTCCAGGCATTCCCCGCCAGGGAAGAGCTTATGGACCGGGAAGGCGAACCGATGGTTTTCGGGTTGGCCCGGCACCATTTGCACCGAGCCAGCGGCGCCGGGGCGACCGCGTTTCGCCAGGAATGCGCCGTATCGCGCTGGCAGTACCGCTATGCCTTTGCCGTTGTCGGGCACTGGCTGAAAGCTGCGGGCGGCCGCATCATACCGATGCCCGGCGGTGCCAACCCGGGATACACCCGTGCGGGAGTATGCAAAGTCGGCATGGCAGCGGTGCGTGGTGCGGCCCGCCTCCCGGTACTGGTAGGCGAAGACCGCAACGAACGTGTCAGTCAAGTCAACCTGGTCCGCAACCAGGCTGTAGATATAGTTCTCTATCGTGTCGAGCTGCCCGAGGGTAGGGTAGGCATCCGGCGTTGCCGCTGCCGGCAGCAAGACCTGCGGCGATGCCAGCACGTGATAAAGCAGGCTGCGTGCGGGGGAGCCAGGCGCTATGGCTTGATTGGCATTGCGATGGAAGTCCTCCAGGCCAGGATGCTGCCGTTTGATGGAAGGCAGCGGCTTGCCCAGCTCCGCCTTCAAGGCGCCAGCACTCGGCTGCTGGATGTCCAATGCATTCTGCGTCACGTCGAGCAGCAGTCTGCGCCATCCTTTCGCTGCCAGGTCGTCGCAAATGACTTTCACGTCGCCGATCAGTGCCATATCGCCCTCCGAAAATAGTGTGCCATGTCATCTCGAGCAAGCCCTCGCGCGGGCGGTCAGCTTTACTGGATGCGTTTCAAGAAGGAGATCGACGGCGCAAAGAAGTAGTCGCCGCCCTTCATCGTGACGAATCCGGAGAAATCGAAAGGTTCGCTGAGTGACTTGCCATACTCTTTCGGGTAGCGTTGCGGGCCTGCGCCAGGAGGCTGGCCGATGATGGGGTCGATGCCCGTGTCCGGCCTGCGGAAGCCGGCATTGTTCGCCCACATGATCTGGGTGAACTCGAACTGGTTTTCGATATCGCTCTGGTAGGCCATGAACAGCAGGCCGACGCCGCCGGTTGGCTTGTTGTCCAATTTGCCGTCGTTGGGGTCGTCGCTGCGCGTGCCGTAGGGGATCCCGCGCCGCGCCATCAGGTGGGTCTTGGAGTCATCCGTGTCGGAGCGCGGGTTGGTCTTGCGGATATGGCCGGCGAACGGGCATTTCAGGCCTTCCGGGTCCGACAGGAAGTTGAAGTTATTGGGCACACCTGCGGCGACGTTGATTTTTGCCGGGATCTGATCGGGGAGAACCGGCATCCCATTCTCGTAACGTCCCACCACGCTGGCGCCCGCACGCGCGCCTGCGCCAGGCAAAAGCTCGGCCAGGTCGATTTCACGCTGCTTGAAGCCCTTCACATTCTGTTCCAGCTTGCGGAACACGAAATAGCTGCCGAAGCTGACATCGAGCTTGCCGCCAGGGCATTTCACGAGCAGCTGGCGCAATGGTATGGATGGGTCCCATTGGTCGATGCCGCCATGTTGCGCTTCGTGTTCGACATCCTCCTGCAGTACGAGTGGCTGGCTGCGGCCGTCGACGTAGCCGAAATGCTCGATCCCATGGCCGTTGCTGTTGCTGATGGCAGTCCCCAATTCGACTGCAACCAAGGTCACCGCGCCGGCGGTGCCGGCGATACGTTGCTGGAATGTGGTCTGGAGTGCCGCCTGTTCCGCAGCACTGTTGGCGCCGATAATCAGCATGGCATGGATTTCCTGCGCAAGCTCTCTGTCCCATTGTTCCGGAGGAGGGTCATTGAGTGGACGCTTTTTCATCCCTTGCTTGAAAGCTTCGCCATCGGGCATGAACGCTTCCGCCTTGAGGGCGCGATATCCTTCGGCAGTGAGCAGCAGCGAGAGGAAGGGATTGGCCGGTTTGCCGGTTGCCTTGAACACCTGGGCGCCGGTCAATTGATCCAGCGCTGTCGTCACTTCTTCCGCCAGGCTGTGAATCGCGCTGAGGACGATGTCGCGCCGGGTGGGGTCAAAGGCAAGGAACAGGTTCACCGTGAAATGGCGGCCGTGGCCTTTCAGAATATTCCCTTGCAAGTCATTGAGCATCGCCAATTCTGCTGCGGCGTCGGGTGTTTGCGCTGCAAGTGCTTTTGTCCATGCAAGTGTTTGGTCCAGATTCAATGCCATGATGACTCCCCTGGTCGTTGGTGTGGCGCCCCTGGTGGGCGGCCATGCTTAGGAATTGATTGATCTCACCGTCAGAAACGGCGGCAGGTCGTCGGACTTTTCTGAGCGATAACAGGCAGTCTAGGTGGCAAACTGGACAATACAATCACCAATTGTCACGCCGTCATCAATTTGGCGGAGGCGATGCTGCCGGGGCGAATGCACGGCGGACCTTGCTCCGGCGTGCGTCCTGGCCAAACATCCAGCCGAAAGCCGTCGTTGCGGCAAGGCTGCCCAACAGCTGGCAAACGATAAAGGCGGGAACATCGGCGAGGCGGATACCTGCCGCGCTGTCGGTTGCTGCCCGTGCCAATGTCAGGGCCGGGTTGGCGAATGCGCTCGACGAGGTAAACCAGTAGGCGGCGAAGAGGTAGGCGGCGACGGCGAATGGTGCGAGTGCTGGACGGTTGCGCGCACAGCCGAACATCACGCCAATCAGCCCGGATGTGGCCAGGGCCTCGCTCCACCAGAGTGGAACGCCTGTTCTCGCCTGTGTGGCGGCGGCAAAGGCCGGTTCACCGAACATGAGGTGGGCCGCCGCCACACCGGCGAAGGCGCCAGCCACTTGCCCAGCGATATAAGGGCCGGCTTCCTGCCATTTGAGATTTCCCCGCAATGCCTCGGCAATTGTTACGGCAGGATTGAAATGGCCGCCGGAGATGGCGCCGAAGGCCAGGATCAGCGCCAGCAGGCCGGCGGCACTGGCGAGGGAGTTGGCGAACTGGGCGAGCGCTTCGTTGCCGCCGGCCAGGCGCTCGGCCATGATGGCGGAACCGACCACCATGGCCAGCAACAGGGCTGTGCCGAGTGCTTCGGCGGCCAGCCGGCGCGACAGCGTCATGCCGATGCGTGTGCCGCACGCACCGCATCCACGGCGTCGAGGATCGCTTCGCCAGTGGCGGGAGCGCGCAGCGGCGGGTTGACGCGGTAGTCGCCCACCGATGCCACTGCGTCGCGGATGGCAAGGAACACTGAGAACGGCAGCAACAGCGGCGGCTCGCCGACCGCCTTCGAACGGTGGATGCTGTCAAAGGCATTGCGGTTCGTGAACAGGCGCACGTTGAACTCTTCCGGGCAGTCGGACACCGCCGGAATCTTGTAAGTGGAGGGCGCGTGCGTCATCAGCTTGCCCTGCTGGTTCCACCACAATTCCTCGGTGGTGAGCCAGCCCATGCCCTGGATGAAGGCGCCTTCCACCTGGCCGACGTCGATGGCTGGGTTGAGCGAATTGCCGGCGTCGTAAAGGCAGTCAGCCTTCAGCAGCTTCCATTCGCCCGTCAGGGTGTCGACGATCACCTCCGACACCGAAGCGCCATAAGCGTAATATCCGAACGGGTTGCCGCTCATGGTTTCGCGGTCCCAGCTCAGGCCCGGCGTGGCGTAGAAGCCGTCGGACCACAGCTGTACGCGCGCCAGGTAAGCCTTCTGCACCAGGTCAGCGAATGGAATGGCGGCTTCGCCGGCAAACACGGTGCCGTTGGCCAGCACGACGTCGGCTGAGGCGACGCCGAAAGTGCGCGAGGCGAATTCCACCAGGCGCCTGCGCAGGGTGGCGGCGGCATCCTGTGCGGCCTTGCCATTCAAGTCGGCGCCGGTGGAGGCGGCCGTGGCGGACGTGTTGGCGACCTTGCTGGTATCGG
>CAMLRG010000035.1 GCA_946482335.1 uncultured Duganella sp.
TCGACGCGGCGGCCGTGGGTTTGGGTTCTGCGTTTCTGACTTTCGTCGAACATCAACAACTTTCAACCCGAACCAGCAGCAGCCACGCAGGCGGGGTCTGACCCTCCGGGTCTGACCCCGGTTTACCGGTTCTAAAACGCCCCCTGAACATGCACAAATTCGGCCGCCACAACCTCCCCAGCACCCGCCCCCTGGTGATGGGCATCCTGAACGCCACCCCCGACTCCTTCAGTGACGGCGGCCAATTCGCCAGCCTGGACTACGCCATCACGCACGCCGAGCAAATGATCCGCGACGGCGTCGACATTATCGACATCGGCGGCGAATCGAGCCGCCCCGGCGCCCCCGCCGTCCCCCTGGACGAAGAGCTGCGCCGCGTCATGCCCTTGATCTTTGCCCTGCGCGATTGCGGCAAAGCGATCAGCGTCGACACCTATAAACCGGAAGTCATGCGCGAAGCGATACTGGCAGGCGTCGACATGATCAACGATATAAACGGTTTCCGCGCCCCCGGCGCCATCGACGCCGTCAAGGACAGCGATTGTGCGTTGTGCGTAATGCACATGCTTAACAATCCTGCAACAATGCAAGCCAACCCCGAGTACAATGATGTCGTGCGCGAGGTAACAGATTTCCTGGCCGAACGCATTGCCGCCCTGACGGCGGCAGGCATCGACAAGGAGCGCGTGTGGATCGATCCCGGCTTCGGTTTCGGCAAAACGGTTGAGCACAATTACGCGCTGCTGCGGGCCGGCAAGCAGATGGTGGCCGAGCTGGGCGTGCCGCTGCTGGCGGGCCTGTCGCGTAAGTCGATGATCGGCGCCGTCACCGGCAAACCAGTAGAGCAGCGTCTGGCCGGCAGTATCGGCGGCGCTTTGGCAGCAGTCGCGCACGGCGCCCAGATCGTCAGGGTGCACGATGTAGCGGAGACCGTCGATGCACTCAAAGTGTGGCAGGCGGCTCATTAAAAACGAGGAAGAAAACAGAATATGGCACGCAAATATTTCGGTACTGATGGTGTACGTGGACTGGTAGGCCAGGCGCCGATCACCCCCGATTTCGTCATGCGCCTCGGCTATGCCGCAGGCAAGGTGCTGGCCAAGGCGGCCACGACGGGTACCGCCCGCCCGACAGTCCTGATCGGCAAGGACACCCGTATTTCCGGCTATATGCTGGAAGCGGCGCTGGAAGCGGGCTTCGCTGCCGCCGGCGTCGACGTCATGCTGGCCGGCCCGATGCCGACCCCGGCCATCGCCTACCTGACGCGCGCACTGCGCCTGCAGGCCGGCGTGGTGATCTCGGCGTCCCACAACCCGTTCCAGGACAATGGCATCAAATTCTTCTCCGACCAGGGCACCAAGCTGCCGGATGCGGTCGAGCTCGATATCGAAGCGCTGATCGACCAGCCGATGGATTGCGTGGCGCCGGACAAGCTGGGCCGTGCCCGCCGCCTGGATGATGCGCAAGGCCGCTACATCGAATTCTGCAAGAGCACCTTCCCGAACGAGCTGGACTTGCGCGGCCTGAAGGTCGTAGTCGATTGCGCCCACGGCGCCGCCTACAACATCGCCCCGCACGTATTCCACGAACTGGGCGCGGAAGTGGTTGCCATCGGCAACAAGCCGGATGGCTTGAACATCAATGCCGGCGTCGGCGCCACGGCGCCCAAGGCCATGGCGGCAGCCGTACTGGAGCACAAGGCCGACCTCGGCGTTGCCCTTGATGGCGACGCCGACCGCCTGATCATGTGCGACGCATCCGGCCGCCTGTATAACGGCGACGAGCTGCTGTATGTGATGGTGATGGACCGCGTCGCCAATGGCGGCGTGGCCGGCGCCGTCGGCACCTTGATGACCAATATGGCTGTCGAAGTCGCCCTGAAACAGAAGGGCATCGGCTTTGCCCGCGCCAAGGTCGGCGACCGCTACGTGCTGGAAGTGATGCAGGAAAAAGGCTGGATCCTGGGCGGGGAGGGCAGCGGCCACCTGCTGGCGCTGGACAAGCACAGCACCGGCGACGGCATCATCTCCGCGCTGCAAGTGCTGTCCGCGCTCAAGCGCAATGGCAAGACCCTGGCTGAGATTGCCGGCGAAGTGACGCTGTTCCCGCAAACCCTGATCAATGTGCGCGTTCCGGCCGGCTTCGACTGGCAAAAGAATGCAGCCATGGTGGCGGAAAAGGAAAAGGTCGAAGCTGAACTGGGCGATACCGGCCGCGTGCTGATCCGTGCGTCCGGCACCGAACCGCTGATCCGCGTAATGGTGGAAGCGCGCGATGCCGACAAGGCGCACAGCATGGCGCGCCGCATTGCCGACAAGGTCGAGACCGCGCTGGCGGCTTAAAAGTTGCCTGTGTGACATTGACGGCCCCAGGCCCGCCGGGGTATTATTCCTTTATCGGAGTGTAGCGCAGCCCGGTAGCGCACCTGCTTTGGGAGCAGGGGGTCCAAGGTTCGAATCCTTGTACTCCGACCAGGAAATTCCTCGAGCGGGTTGTCTTTGGACAACCCGCTTTTCATTTGCGGCAAGGCTTTAGCGCCACGCCCGCGACACTGCCCTTAGCTCAGTTGGATAGAGCATCGGCCTTCTAAGCCGAGGGTCGCAGGTTCGATTCCTGCAGGGCAGGCCATTCCAACAGATTAAAAGTCCAGCAAGGATTGCTGCGCTTCAGCGGCGGGTTTCTTTTTGGCTGGCGGGCGCGGGTCTTCCCAGGCGTGCAACAGCTCGTGGGGGTATGGGTTCAAGAAGGCGCGCGCAAACTCGGGCTCGCGGCAGGACAGCCAGTCGCGATAGGCTTCCGGCGGCACTACGACCAGAGTGCGCTTTTCGTCGCCCGGTTTATGGAAGCGCTTCAGCAAAGGATGTTCGTCGGCGTTGATGGTCAATTGGGTGAAGGAGTGACTGATCCTGCCGTCGGCTTCTTCCCAGCTGCGCCACATGCCTGCGACGGCGAACGGGCGCTTGTCGGCCATCGCGATCTGCCAGCGCACGGCTTTGCCCGATTCATAGTTGGGCTCATAGAAGCCGGTCATCGGCACCAGGCAAAGCTGGCTGGCTTTCCAGTATTTGCTGTAGGAGCGCAGCTGGCCGACCGTTTCGCTGCGGGCATTCATGGTGGTCAGCGAGGGCATGGCGGCTGGCGCATGGCGGCGCGGCACGAAGCCGAAGGATGCGACCACGCATTCCGGCTGGCCGTCGAGTCCAAGCCGGACGATGGGGGCGTCGTAATCCTTCCAGGTTTCTTCGGGCCACTCCATGTCGGCCAGGGTGGCCAGGTCGAGACCCATCATTTCCTGCAGCAGGTCGCGCGAAGTGGGGCGGTAATTGGTGCACATGGGGGCTATGCTAACCGGAATGGGCTTGCTAAACTACTGTATATGCATACAGCTTTCCGAAAGCCGCTAACCGCCGAGCAGTTGCGCGCCATCTGGCTTCGCAACCAGAATGCCGACATGCTGGCGGTGTTGTGGGAGGTGAAACGGCTGCGCGCCCTGGTGGTGCGCGCCAGCCAATTGCATTGGACCTTCCGCGAAGAACTCAAGGGTGAGCCATGCATGGAAGAGGACCGCCCGTTTGCCACGGCGCGTGAATTGCGGCGGCGGGCCAATGCCATCCGAAATGCGGATTGACCTGCGCCCGCCACGGCAAGCTTATTCTTCCAGCAGGCTGCGCAGCATCCAGGCGGTTTTCTCGTGGACGTCCAGGCGCTGGGTCAGGAGGTCGGCGGTGGGCTGGTCGTTTGCCTCATCCACGACCGGCAGCAGCGAGCGGGCAGTGCGCGCGGTCGCTTCCTGCGCTGTGACGAGGTGGCGCACCATATCCATGGCCTTCGGTACGCCGGCCACTTCCTTGATCGATGTCAGCTTGCCAAATTCCGCATAGGTGCCCGGTGCGGGATAGCCCAGTGAGCGGATGCGCTCCGCGATCAGGTCCAATGCCGTCCATTGCTCGCTGTACTGGGTCATGAACATCTGGTGCAGGGAATTGAACATGGGACCCTTCACATTCCAGTGGAAGTTGTGGGTCATCAGGTACAACGTGTAGCTGTCGGCCAGCAGGCGGGACAAGCCGTCGGCAATGCGTTGGCGGCTGTCGTCGGACAGGCCGATATCGATCTTCACTGCGTCCATCGTCGCTTCCTTTCCTTCAGTTGATTGCCTGGCGATTATTTCATGATTCCAAGAATGCTGCTGTAATCGTCGGTCCAAGGACGAACCTCGGGTGCCGGCGGGAGCTCTTGCAGTCCGGCGTATGGCACCAGCACGTTGCGCGGCCCGATCAACACCCAGGTCGATGCCGTGGTGCTGCGCCGAAGGTCGGAACTGGTCTTCGACAGGAAGGCAGTGCGATGGAACGCGTCCGCAGCTCTTTTGACGATCGGCACCAGGTTCAGGTAACGGTTGGAAACGTGGATCGCGAGTACGCCATCAGGTTTCAGGTGGCGGAAGTAGATGCCGAAGGCTTCCAGCGTCAACAGATGCACCGGGATCGCGTCGCCCGAAAAGGCATCCACCGCCAGCGTATCGAACTGCTGCGGCGCCTCGGCATCGAGCACCAGGCGCGCATCGCCAATCGCAACTTCCAGCGCGGCCGGGCAATCGCGCAGGAAGCTGAAATGCCGCATGGCGAATTCACTTACCAGTGGGTTGATCTCATAGAAGCGATAGACGTCCCCTGGCCGGCAATAGCTGGCCATCGTGCCTGCGCCCAATCCGATGACGCCGACGCGTTGCGCGGGGCCGTGGCGGCTCGCGGCAATAGCGATGCCGGCCCCGCTGTCGATGCCGAAATAGGTCGTGGGCCAGCGCCGCTTTTTGGGGTCGAGGAATTGGCGGCCGTGAACGATTACGCCATGCGTCAATTGGCGTACCTGGTTCTCTCCGCTGCCGGCCTCCTTGACCTTCACCGTGCCGTAAAAATTGCGCGCCTTGACTGTTGGTGTGGATGGCCAGACCGCATTGGCGCCCCACACAACGCCGACCAGGGTCGTAAAAATCACCGCTGCCTTGATGTGTCCGATGCGCACCGTTTGCTCTGCGGGGCGGTGGCAGCTGGCGATCCCCACCACGCACACGGCGGCGATGCATGACAGGATCAATTCGTAATCGTCGTTGAAGATGCGGGGCGCCAGCAGTCCGGCAAACAAGCCGCCAAGTGCGCCGCCGGTGGCGACCATCAAATAGTAGGACGTCAGCTGCGCTGCGGGCGGCTTGAGACGTGCCAGCTCGCCGTGGCAACCCATGCAGTAGGCGAAAATGCTGACGCAGAACAGTAAGGTGGGCCACGCTATGCCGGACGGCATCAGGCTGGGATAAGTCGTACCGGCGATCAGGAGTGGCGTCAGGATCGCCATGGCTGGCAGGAGCAGCCAGCGTTTATACCAGCGGGAACTCTCAAAGCAGAGGATGAAGGTCAGCAGGTAAATCACCAGCGGCAGTACCCACAGCAGGGGCATTGGCGCGATGTTGGCCGTCAGGTGGCTGGTGGCCGCCATCAGGACGACTGCCGGCACGGCGGCCAGCGCACACCACAGCAGGCTGTCGCGCAATGCCGGACGGGTGCCGGCGGCTTCATTTAACTGCGCACGCGCGGCCGTGCCATGGACAAGCCTGCGCAGCGCAAGTGTGGCGCAGGTCGTCGCGAACAGCACGAAGCCGGCGGACCAGATACTGGACATTTCCTTTAGCGTAAGACGCGGCTCGAACAGCAAGGGATAGCTCAGCAGGCCAAGCAAGGAGGCGAAATTCGAAAGCGCGAACAGGCGGTATGGCAGGCTGTCCGGTCGCTCCTGGGCGAACCAATGCTGGACCAATGGTCCGGTGGTGGAAAGCATGAAATAGGGCAGGCCAATGCTGGTGGCCAACAGGCCAAGCAGCATGATGGCCGGGTCATCCCCGGCGGCCGGCTTCCAGCTGTCGCCCGGGGCGATGGGTAGGGTCAGTGCCGCGGCCAGCAGCAGTGCGCCATGCAGCCAGGCTTGCCGCCGCGGTGCGAGGTAACGCGTGCTCAGGTGGGCGTAGAGGTATCCCAGCAGAAGTGTGGCCTGGAAAAACAGCATGCAAACCGTCCAGGCCGATGCCGAGCCGCCAAACCAGGGCAATACCATCTTTCCAATGATTGGCTGTATCTGGAACAGCAGGAAGGCGCCAAGGCTGATTGTGTCAACATAAAGGATGAGCATGAGAAATATTAACTCGCAAATCACATGTAGTTTTGGTACAGTCAGCAGATAATTAAAATGGAGACTCCAATGCTTGCCGTCCGCTCTTTTACCTTCTTCTTGATCTTCGCCGGGGCCTTCCACGCCTCGGCCGCTGAACCGGCGTGCAAGCCCGATCCGTTGGGAGGAGAGCGGTTATACCTGCGTGGCGGCATGAGTGGCTGGGGCGCGCAGCCGGATTACGCATTTACTTACAGCTGCGATGCCTGGTACCTGAACGTCGATCTTACCGGCCGCGGTGAATTCAAAATCAGTGATGCAAATTGGCGTAGTTCTAATACATTTGGCAGTCCGGCGACTGCCCGCAGCAATCTGATCCGCGAAGGCCAGCCGTACGTGGCCGTCAATGGCGGAACGCCCGGCGGCGCCAACAACCTGAGCTTTCCGTTCTCCGGCGCGCATACGGTCAAGGTAATGCTGGAGGGCGCCAATGCTTTGGTCACGATTGGCCCGCGAACTTTCGCCCCCGAAGCCGCGGCCGCAGCCACGGTCCGCGACCCGGTTGCGCTGAGCCTGAAATTCGATTCGCGGTCGGCGGCTTACAAGCGCCCGTTTGGCGCACAGCCAGCCGGCACGCCGGTTGCGTTCACGGTTGCCGCCAAGCCGGGCGCCAAGCGCGTCACCCTGGTCATCGAAAAGCGCCGCGTCGATGGGCCGGAAGACGTAATCGAATACACCGAGGTGGGCCGGGTGCCGCTGGTCCGCAAGGGCCACGGTTGGCAGGCCAGTTACACCTTTGCTGCGCCCGACATTTATGGCTACTACTTCGAAGTTGAGGTCGGCGGCAAGACGTATCTGCTGCAAAACAATGCCAAGGCGGTGTACTGGACCCGCGAGCGCGGCGCCAACGGCGCCGGCGTCGTCGCCGCAGTGCCGGCTGACCGCAAGGCAGTGCGGCGCTTCCGCCATACAGCTTACGCGCGCGATTTCCGGGTGCCGGACTGGGCGCGGGACGTGGTCTATTACTACATCTTCCCCGAGCGCTTCCGCAATGGCGACCGCAGCAACGATCCACGCGTCGGCGAGTCGCGCTTCCAGGATAAGCCGGTGGAATTGCACGCGAACTGGCTGGACAAGCCTTACCGCCCGGGCTCGGGCGACGGTTCCGACCAGTGGGGCAGCAACGACTTCTTCGGCGGCGACATCGCGGGCATTATCGAAAAGCTCGATTACATCGCCAGCGTGGGCGCCAATGTCATCTATATGACGCCATTGTTCAAGGCGTCCAGCAACCACAAGTACGATACGGCGGATTTCCGCCAGATCGATCCGGCTTTCGGCAAGAATGAAGACTTCAAGCGGCTGGTCGATGAGGCGGCCAAGCGGGGCATCCGGGTCCTGCCGGACGCTTCGTTCAACCATTCCGGCAGCGACTCGCTGTACTTCGACCGGTTTGCCAAGTACGACACGAAAGGTGCGTTCCGCGGTGGCAAGGTCGACCCGGCTTCACCGTATGCCGATTGGTACCACTTCAAACCCGGCGCGGCGGAAGCGGATCAGCAATACCAGGGCTGGACGGGCGTGGCGGACCTTCCCGAATTCAATAAATCCTCGCCGGCTTACCGCCGCTTCGCCTTCGAGGGCCCTGATTCAATCACGCGGCTATGGCTGGGGCAGGGCACGGCGGGCTGGCGCATGGATGTGGCGCCCTGGGTGCCGGACGATTTCTGGCGCGGCTGGCGCAAGAGCGTCAAGGGCATGAACCCGGACGCCATCACGGTGGCCGAAACCTGGTTCGACGCTTCGAAATACTTCCTCGGCGATACTTTTGACTCGACGATGAACTACATCTTCCGCAATACGGTGCTGGATTACGCGTCGGGCATCAAGGCTGGCGCGATTTACCACAACATCGAGCTGATGCGCGAAAATTACCCGCCGCAAGCGTTTTATGCGCTGATGAACCTTCTTTCGACGCATGATGTGGCCCGTTCGCTGCATTATCTGGGCTATACCGATGGCGCATCGGAGGCCGAGATCGCGGAAGCGAAACAACGTTACCGCTTGGCCGTGTTCTTCCAGATGACTTTCCCCGGCGCGCCGGCCATCTATTATGGCGACGAGGTCGGCCTCACTGGCGGCGACGATCCGCTGAACCGGATGGCTTATCCCTGGGCCGATATGGGCGGCATGCCGGATGAGCAGATGCTGGCGTTCTTTAAGCAATTGACGGCCATGCGCAAACAACATGCGGTTTTGCGCCGCGGCAGCATCGGGGCGCCGCTGCATCTGGATGACAACGTCATCGTGCTGGCGCGCAAGGATGGCAAGTCCGAAGCACTGACTGCCACCAACAATGCCACAGTCGCCCGCACGGTGACGGTGCGGCTACCGGCCGGCTTCCAGGCGCGCGAGTTTGCGGATGTACTGGGCGGACAGCCCGTCATCGCCGGCGCGGGTGGCAAACTGACGCTAACCTTGCCGCCGCTGAGCGGCCTTGCTTTGGTCAGCGCAGCAGCGGCCGCGCATTAGCCGATCAGCAAGCCGGCGGCCAGCGTCAACATGATGGCGCCGGTCAGCCCTTCGATGCATTTCCACGCCAGCGGCCGTCCGAACACCCCGGCCAGCCGGGTGGCGCCGAAGCCCAGCGCGGTGAACCAGAGCAGGGAAGCGGTCATGGCCCCGGCGGAAAAGCCCAGGCGCTGGCCGTCCGGATAACTGCCGCCAACCGAGCCGAGCAGCACCACCGTATCGAGGTAAACGTGCGGGTTCAGCAGCGAGAGGGCGGCCACGCTGGCCAATGCCTGGCGGGCGTCCGGTACCGGTGCAGCGGCGTCGACCGACAGTGACTTCGGCGTCAGCATCGAACGCCAGCTGCGCAGTCCGTACCAAATCAGAAAGGCCGCGCCACCCCAGCGGGCGGCTCCCAGCAGCAGCGGCGAATCCTGGATCATCGCTCCAGCGCCCGCTACCCCGAGTGCAATCAACACTACGTCGATCACGATGCACGCCGCGACTGTCAGCGCCACATGCTGGCGTTTGATGCCCATCCGTAAAACGTGGGCATTCTGGGCGCCGATTGCCATGATCAGGCTCGCTCCGAGCCCCAAACCGTTCACATAACTCTGCATTGCTGTCTCCTGTAGTGGAGTCGAAATTCTGCCCGGCTTGGCGAGCCGAATGAAGCTGAATTAATATGATTCAGTATTCTTAAATTTTGCTAAAGATTGGAGCGCGATGATTCCGGATGCACGACAGGGAGAGGCGTTGCTGGCGGTGATCGATTCCGGCAGTTTCGAGCAGGCGGCGACGGCCCTGCATTTGACGCCATCGGCCGTATCGCAGCGGGTCAGCGGGCTGGAAACTGCGGTTGGCGCGCCATTGCTGATCCGCAGCCGGCCGGTCCGGCTCACCAGCGCCGGCCAGCGCCTGGTGCAATACCTGCGCCGCAGCCGCTTAATGGAACAGGAATTTCTTGCGGAATTGGCGGCCGATGAGGCAATGCCGCCGCGTATTCCTGTCGCTGTCAATAACGATACCCTCGGCACCTGGTTCCTGCCCGAATTGAGCGTTTTCCTTAATCGGGAAAACATTCTTCTCGAGATAATCCTGGACGACCAGGATCATACTTATTCGCTGTTCGAAAAGGGATTGGTATTGGCCGGCGTCTCCAGCGCGCCCGAACCCATGCGCGGCTGCCTTTCCCAGCATTTAGGCTTCATGCGCTACCGGCTATTGGCGAGCCCGGATTTCGTAGCGCGCTGGTTCCCCGATGGATATACGCGCGAGGCAGCCCGCAAGGCGCCGGTCATGTTTTTCGACCGGAAGGATTCCTTGCAGGAGATATTTATCGAGCGTGAACTTGGGCTGCCGCTGGGCGCTTATCCCATTCAATACGTACCGTCCAGCGACCCATTTGTTGAATCGATCAGGCTGGGAATGGGATACGGCATGCTGCCGCGTCAGCAATATAAGGAATTGCTGGATTCTGGCGAGTTGGTCGATTTAGTTCCGGGCAAATTCCTGGATATCCATTTGTATTGGCATTCCTGGCGCATCCAATCTCCCAAGCTGGAGATGCTCACGGAACAGGTCCTTGCGGCTGCTGGGCGTGCTCTGGACCGCTAGGCTGGAATATGGCGCAATCACGCCAATAGTTGGCGCGTACGGCGTAAAAGAAAGCCCGCGCTAGGCGGGCTCGACGGGCAAGTTCGAATTAATACGTATAGAACATGCGCTGCAATTCTTTGGTATTGCTGGTTTTGGTCATTCCCAGCATCAGCAGGATGCGCGCTTTCTGCGGGCTCAGCGTGTCGGATACGACGAAATCCAATTCATCGTCATTCGCTTCGCCATTGCGTGCGAGGATGCCATTACCGACGCGGCTGGAGCGGACGATAACCGTGCCATTCTTGCGCGCGGCAATCAGTTCAGGTTTTACCTTGGCGGCCAGGCTGCCATCGCCAACGCCGGCATGGATAATACCTTTGGCACCGGCAGCAATAAATGCATTCAGCGCGACGGCATTCATATTCGCATAACCGTAGACAATATCGACCTGGGGCAGCACATTCAGGTTGGAAATATCAAACTCGGTTTCGGCCGTATGCTTGCGGGTCGAAGCGCGGTAGAAATGAGCCTTCGGCCCTTGCACGTAGCCGAGCATGCCCAATTCCGGGGTTTTAAAGGAATCAGGAGTCGAAGTATTGGTTTTGGTGACATCGCGGGCGCTGTGGATTTGATCGCCCAGGGCCAGCATCACGCCTTTGCCGATCGCGTCCTGCGAGCCGGCAACCAGTACCGCGTTATACAGGTTGATCGGGCCATCGGCGGACAAAGCCGTCGATGGGCGCATCGCACCAACCAGGACGACCGGCTTGCGGGACTTGACCACCAGGTTCAGGAAATAGCCGGTTTCCTCCATGGTGTCGGTGCCGTGGGTGATCACGATGCCGTCCACGTTAGGCTGGGCCAGCAGGGCGTTGACGCGCTTGCCCAAAGTCAGCCAATGCTCGTTGGTCATGCTTTCGGAAGCGATCTGGAACACTTGCTCGCCTTTGACGTTTGCAATCTTGGACAGCTCAGGCACTGCGTTTATCAATTGTTGGACGCCGACCGTCGCAGCGGTATAGCCGACGGTTGTGGTGGACGTTGCGCCAGTGCCGGCAATGGTGCCGCCGGTGGCAAGAATCATGATGTTTGGCAGCTTCTCCGCGTGCGCGCTGAATGCAATCAAGACTGCAAACAGCGTAAAAATGAAGTGCTTGGCTATGTTGCGTTGCATAAGTTCTCCTGTGCTTAGTTTTAAGAATGTTGCGCATGTTACTAGATTTGGTGCAGTATGGCTGTACTTCCTAAGCAAGGACAATGCCAATGGAAACGGACGAACTACGTCTCGCTGTCGTCATGCAGCGCAAGCCATTGAAAAGCACTTGGCAGCCATTCCAGTGGTTGCCGGCTGAGGTCGTGTTGTCGCCCTTACCTGCGGGCGCGCCGCGCCGTTTGCGGGATGATACTTCCGAGACCTTGTGGCTTTATCCCGGCTTGTCGATGCGCTTGTATTCCGACGAGGCGGAAGGCTACTTCCTGAATCTCGACTCCGGTGCGCCGTGTTGGTTCATCATGTGGCGCATGGAAGGCGAACTGGCGGTGCCGCTGACGGTCACCCTGTCGTATAACGAGGCTGCGCGGCTGATGGATGGGGGAGAGCAGGTGGACACCTTGCCCCTACCCGCAGCCGTGGTGGAGCGCCTTGGCGCATTCGTGGCGGAGTACTATCGGCCGCAGCCGAAAGGCAAGCGCCGCCGGCCATCGTTCGAAGGTGGCGCGGCGGTCGAACAAATGGCGCTTGCGGAGGGGACGGGGCGTCATGGCCGCTGAGACCTTTTTTGCCCGCTGGTCCCGCGTCAAAGCCGAAGCGCGCATCTTGCCCGAGGTACCGCCGCCGGCCGATCCCGCCATGCCGCTTGCGGACCAGCAGCCCGACGCCGCCAGCCCGGCGGATGCGGCGGACCTGGCGCCAATGCCGGCGGCGCCCACGCTTGAACAGGTTGAACAACTGACGGGGGATTCGGACTTCACGCCCTTCGTCGCGCGCGGCGTGGACGAAACCGTCCGTCGCGCGGCGCTGAAAAAACTGTTCGCCGACCCGCGCTTCAACGTGATGGACGGCCTCGACACCTACATCGACGATTACAACAAATTCGAACCCCTGACGCCGCTGATGGTGGCAGCCCTCAACCACGCCAAGGACTTGATTGCGCGCGAATTCGCGGCGGAAGAAGACGATGAGCCAAAAGACGAGGATCTGTAACTGCAATAATTCCATGCCGCTGGACGGCGCTGCCATCGGCAAAGCATTGGGTGAAGACGCGCTGCCGGTCGCCAGCCAGTTATGCCGCCGCGAAGTGGGCCAATACCTGCAAGCCCTGGAAGGTGCCGGGCGCATCGTTGTGGGCTGCACTCAGGAAGAACCCTTGTTCCGCGAGCTGGCGGAAATGAAGCCCGCTGTGGCGCCGCTGCGCTTCGTGAACCTGCGCGAGACCGGCGGCTGGAGTGAAGAGGCCCGCCAGGCGACGCCAAAAATGGCAGCCTTGCTGGCCGCTGCGCGCCTGCCTGATCCGGAACCTGTGCCGGAAGTGGAGTACCGGTCCGAAGGCCGCGTGCTGGTGACGGGACCGGCGCGCCGGGTGCAGGCATGGGCACGCAAGCTGGAGCGGCAGCTCGAGGTGAGTGTCCTGCTCACCGATGGCGACGATGCCGCGTTGTCGGGCCATGCCTGGCCCACGTTCAGCGGCAGCCTTCCGCGCGTACAAGGCTGGCTGGGCGCTTTCAAGGTCGGCTGGCAGCAATCGAATCCCATCGACCTTGAACTCTGCACGCGCTGCAATGCCTGTGTGAAGGCTTGTCCGGAAGGGGCGATCAGCCTGGCGTACCAGGTTGACCTCGATGCTTGTCATACGCACCGCGATTGCGTCGCCGCTTGCGGCGCGGTGGCGGCGATCGACTTCGATCGCGTGGAGCGGGACCGCAGTGGCGAGTTCGACCTGGTGTTCGACCTGCACGACACGCCTTTGCTGCGGGCGCACCAGCTGCCGCAAGGCTATTTCGCGCCGGGGCCGGATGAAGCCGCGGCAGCGCTGGCGGCGCTGCAAATGCTGGAACTGGTGGGAACGTTCAGCAAGCCGCGCTTTTTCCAATACAAGGAAAGCATTTGCGCGCATAGCCGCAACAGGCAGCCGGGGTGCCATGCCTGTATCGATATCTGCTCGGCGGAGGCGATTTCCAGCGCCGGGGACCATATCAAGGTGTCGCCGCAATTGTGCGCGGGTTGCGGCGCGTGCACCACGGTATGTCCGTCGGGGGCGCTGATTTATGCCTGGCCGCGTGCGCCCGACCTCGGCGAACGTATTCGCACCATGCTGGCGGCATATCGGCAAGCTGGCGGCCGGCGTGCCGCCGTGCTCCTGCACAGCGAGGAGGGCGGTGGTGCGATGGTGCGCGAGCTGGGCCAACTGGCTGCGGCCGGTGCGGCGTGCGGCGTACCGGCGCGTGTGCTGCCGGTGGAGGTGCACCATGTGGCATCGGTCGGAATGGACCTGTGGTTTGCCGCAGTGGCGTATGGTGCGGCCGATGTGGCTGTGCTGGCGACTGGCGCGGAGGCACCGCAATATCTCGATGCGCTGTCGGAGCAGATGGCGGTCGCTCAGGCGATCATCGATGGGCTGGGCTATGACGGCATCCGGCTCCAGCTGCTGCACGCCCGCGATGCGGCGGAGCTGGACCGCGAGCTGCAACGCTTTGCAGCCCGCCCCAGCACTGGTGAAGCGCACGACAGCGTGGGGAATGCGGTGCCGGCGGCCGCGTTCCACGTCGCGGCGGCAAAGCGACAAACCCTGGATTTCGCCATCACGCATCTGGCGCGCCACGCACCGGCGCCGCAGGATACGATCGCGCTTCCGGCGGGCGCACCGTTCGGGGCAGTCAATATCGCAGCCGATAAATGCACGCTCTGCATGGCCTGCGTTGGCGCGTGCCCGGAGTCGGCTTTGTCGGATAATCCGCAAGCGCCGCAGCTGCGCTTTACCGAATCGAACTGCGTGCAATGCGGCTTGTGCGTGCAGACTTGTCCCGAGCAGGCACTCACGCTGGTGCCGCGCCTGGCGCTGGGGGCCTCCGCCAAAGCGCCGCGCGTGTTGAACGAAGCGCAGCCCTACCACTGCATCAAATGCGGCAAGCCTTTCGGCACGTTGCGGATGGTGGAGAACATGCTTGGCAAGCTGGCCGGGCATGGCGCCTTTGCCGGCAACCTTGACCGCCTCCGCATGTGCCAGGACTGCCGCGTTATCGATATGATGCAGCCCGAAAAGGAAGTCTCCATTTTTGAGGTAAAACGCCAATGACCGAAGACGAAGAATATGCGCGTTCCGAACTGTACGGCGTATTGTCCATGCTGTTCTACGGACCGCCATCGCAGGCCGTGCTGGACTTGATCGAAGGTGCTGCAATCGAAGGGGAGGGCGTACTGGCCGATGCCTGGCGCGCCCTGCAATCGGTCAGCAGCCAGACCAGCGCCGAGTCCGCGCGGGAAGAATACGAAGCGTTGTTCATCGGTGTCGGCAAACCCGACGTCATGCTGTACGGCTCTTACTACCTGTCCGGCTTCCTGATGGAGAAGCCGCTGGCCGCACTGCGCAGCGACCTGGCCCGGCTTGGGCTGGAGCGCTCCGAACACCTGTCGGAAAGCGAAGACCATTTCGCAGCACTGTGCGATGCGATGCGCCTGCTGCATGGCAACATTGCAACACAACAGGAATTTTTTTCGCAGCATATCCAGCCCTGGGCGCGCCAATTGTTCGACGCGATCGATGCCCATCCCTCTGCAAAGTACTACCGCGCGGTGGGCGGCCTGGCGCGCAGCTTCGTCGACGTGGAAACCCAGGCTTTCGATATGATTGGCAGTTGATGCATTGTTGAATTGTTTGTGCTAGTGTTAAAAGACTAACTGTTGTTGGCAAGGGAGACCAAGATGTCAACGCAATCCAAAGCTGGAAGACGGTCCTTTTTCACCGGCATCGGCGCTCTGGCCGCCGCCGGTATCGCGGCGAAGATGGCCAGCAGCCCTCCCGACACCGCACCAACGCCGCAATCCGAGCCGCCTCCCGGCACCGGATACCGCCTCACCGAACATATCCAGAAGTACTACCGCACCACCAAGATCTGAGTGGAGGTAAATCATGCTGCTTACACGTAAAGGGCCGGCCGGCCCACGTGCGCCTGGACGTTTCGCCGCAAGCCTGGAAGGCAGCCTGGCGCGCGCCATGCCGACGATGGACAGGCGCACCTTCCTCAAGCGGTCCGGGATTGGCGCCGGTCTCGGCCTGGCGGCAGGGCAGGTGTCGCTGATGCGCAAGGCGCAAGCGAAA
This sequence comes from uncultured Duganella sp., assembly GCA_946482335.1. The sequence continues at coordinate 15,585 of CAMLRG010000035.1, forward strand.
GATCCCGCTGTCGCCACTGCCGCCGCGGCCAGCAAGCAGGTGGTGCGGCGCACGGTGTGCAGCCATTGTTCCGTCGGATGCGCGGTCGATGCGGTGGTGGAGAACGGTATCTGGATCCGCCAGGAACCGGTGTTCGACTCGCCGCTCAACCTGGGGGCGCATTGCGCCAAGGGCGCCGCGCTGCGCGAGCACGGGCATGGCGAATACCGCCTGAAATACCCGATGAAGCTGGTGAACGGCAAATACCAGCGCATCAGCTGGGACCAGGCCTTGCAGGAAATCTCGGCAAAGATGCTGGACCTGAAAAAGAAGGATGGCCCGGATTCCGTGTTCTTCGTCGGATCCTCGAAACACAATAACGAGCAGGCGGCGCTGCTGCGCAAATTCGTCTCCTTCTTCGGTACCAATAACTGCGACCACCAGGCGCGCATCTGCCACTCGACCACGGTGGCGGGCGTGGCGAATACCTGGGGCTATGGCGCCATGACCAACAGCTACAACGATATGCAGAACGCCAAGGCGGCCATGTATATCGGTTCCAACGCGGCGGAGGCGCATCCGGTCTCGATGCTGCACATGCTGCATTCGAAGGAAAATGGCTGCAAGATGATCGTGGTCGATCCGCGCTTCACGCGCACGGCCGCCAAGGCCGACCAGTACATCCGCATCCGTTCCGGTTCCGACATCCCCTTCCTGTACGGGATGCTGTGGCATATCTTCAAGAACGGCTGGGAGGACAAGGAGTACATCGCCGCCCGCGTCTACGGCATGGACAAGGTACGCGAGGAAGTGGCCAAGTGGACGCCGGACAAGGTGGAGGAGGCTTGCGGCGTGCCGGAAGCCCAGGTGTTCCAGGCGGCGGAAACGATGGCGCGCAACCGCCCATCCACCGTGGTCTGGTGCATGGGCCAGACGCAGCACACGATTGGCAACGCGATCGTGCGCGCTTCCTGCATCCTGCAGCTGGCGCTGGGCAATGTGGGCAAGAGCGGGGGCGGCACCAATATTTTCCGGGGCCATGACAATGTGCAGGGCGCGACCGACGTCGGGCCGAATCCGGATTCCTTGCCGGCCTATTACGGCCTGGCTACCGGCGCCTGGAAGCACTGGTGCGCGGTATGGGGCGTGGATTACGAATGGGTCAAGAACCAGTTCGCATCGCAAGCGATGATGGAGAAATCCGGGACGACGGTATCGCGCTGGATCGATGCGGTACTGGAGAGGAACGAACTGATCGACCAGGACAGCAACGTCAAGGCAGTCTTCTTCTGGGGCCATGCGCCGAACTCGCAAACGCGCGGCCTGGAAATGAAGAAGGCGATGGACAAGCTGGACATGCTGGTGGTGATCGACCCCTATCCATCGGCCACGGCGGCCATGGCCGCCATGAAAGTGGAAGGGCAGGAAGTCAATCCGAACCGCGCGGTCTATCTGCTGCCGGCGGCAACGCAGTTCGAGACTTCCGGCTCAGTGACGGCATCGAACCGTTCGGTGCAATGGCGCGAAAAGGTGATCGAGCCTCTTTTCGAATCGCGCACCGACCACATGATCATGTACCAGCTGGCGGAAAAACTGGGCTTCGGCAAACAACTGGTGGCAAAGCTGAAGCTGGTGCCCGGCAAGGGCAATATGATGGAGCCCGAACCCGAATCGATGCTGCGTGAGATCAACCGCGGCAGCTGGACCATCGGCTACACCGGCCAGTCGCCGGAACGCCTGAAGGCGCACATGCGCAATATGCACATGTTCGATGTGAAGACCTTGCGTTGCAAGGGCGGCAAGGATGCGGAAACCGGCTATGACCTGACCGGCGACTATTTCGGGCTGCCGTGGCCCTGCTACGGGACGCCGGAACTCAAGCATCCGGGGACGGCCAACCTGTACGACAACACCCAGCACGTGATGGATGGCGGCGGCAACTTCCGCGCCAATTTCGGCGTGGAGCGCGAGGGCGTGAACCTGCTGGCGGAAGATGGTTCGCACTCCAAGGACGCCGACATTTCCACCGGCTATCCGGAATTCGACCACGTGCTGGTGAAGAAGCTGGGCTGGTGGGATGAGTTGACCGATGCCGAAAAGGCGGCTGCAGAAGGCAAGAACTGGAAGACCGACCTGTCCGGCGGCATCCAGCGGGTCTGCCTGAAGGTGCACGGGGTGCACCCGTTCGGCAACGCCAAGGCACGCGCGGTGGTGTGGAATTTCCCCGATCCGGTGCCGCTGCACCGCGAGCCCTTGTTCGGCACACGGCCCGACCTGGCCGCCAAGTACCCGACCCACGAAGACAAGAAAGCTTTCTGGCGCATGCCCACGCTGTACAAGACCGTGCAGCAGAAGGCCCTTGACGATGGCCTGGCGAAGAAATTCCCGATCATCCTGACTTCCGGACGCCTGGTCGAATACGAGGGCGGCGGGGAAGAGACACGCTCCAACCCCTGGCTGGCGGAACTGCAGCAAGAGAATTTCGTCGAAATCAACCCGAAGGCGGCGGCGGACCGTGGCATCCGCAATGGCGATTACGTGATCGTTTCGACGCCGACCGGCGCGCGCCTCAAGGTGCGGGCGCTGGTGACGCAGCGCGTGGGCGAGGATACGGCCTTCATTCCCTTCCACTTCTCGGGCTGGTGGCAGGGCAAGGACATGCTGGAATATTACCCGGAAGGGGCGGCGCCGTTGGTGCGCGGCGAGGCGGTCAACACTGCCACCACTTACGGCTATGACTCGGTCACCATGATGCAGGAGACCAAGACGACCATCTGCAATATCGAACGCTTCGCGGGCTGAGGAGATTGCCATGGCACGGATGAAATTCATTTGCGACACCGAGCGCTGCATCGAATGCAACGCCTGTGCGACGGCGTGCAAGAACGAGCACGAGGTGCCCTGGGGCGTCAACCGGCGGCGCGTGGTGACCATCAACGATGGCATCGTCGGGCAGGAAAAGTCGGTGTCGGTGGCGTGCATGCATTGCTCGGATGCGCCTTGCATGGCGGTGTGTCCGGTCGACGTCTTTTACCGCACCGAGGAGGGCGTGGTCTTGCATAACAAGGATGGCTGCATCGGCTGCGGGTACTGTTCCTATGCCTGTCCTTTTGGTGCGCCGCAATTCCCGTCCAACGGGACCTTCGGCTTGCGCGGCAAGATGGACAAATGCACCTTCTGCGCCGGCGGTCCCGAGGAGAATGGTTCGCAGGCGGAGTTCGAGAAATACGGCCGCAACCGGCTGGCCGAAGGGAAGTTGCCGGCCTGTGCGGAAATGTGTTCGACCAAGGCGCTGCTGGGCGGCGATGGCGATGTGGTGGCGGACATCTTCCGTACCCGTGTCGTCACGCGCGGCAAGGGCAGCGAAGTCTGGGGCTGGGGCACGGCCTACGGCAAGCCGGAGGCGAAATCATGAAATATCTCCTCATATTGCTGGCGCTGGTGCTTTCGGGCTGCGGCGAAGTGTCGCAGTCGAAGCAGGGCAGTGCCGTGAACCGCGGCGATGAGCCGGCCTACAAAGGCGCCAGCACGGCGCAAGTGGCCAAGGGATGGACGCCGGGCGACAAGGCGGCTTGGGAAAGGCAGGTGCGCGAACGCGGGCAGCTGCAGAATGAATACGTGAAGACCAACCGTTAGGGAGGTTTGCCATGAAACGATGGTTGGCAATGCTGGCCGTAGCCTTGGCCGCCGGCACATCCCTCGCGGCAGATGCCCCTGCTGGCCGCCAGCAGGAGCCCGCGGCCAGCAGCGAGCGCCAAGCCGCGCCACCGGGCGCCGCGCAAGCGAACGCCGTCCCGGATGCAGCGGCCGCGCGCGCGCCAACGCCTGCCGGCGGCGCCACGGGGCAGGCCGCGCCGCCCAGCGCCTCGCCGGCAACCGCCGCGCCGCGCGTCGAGCCGATGGATATCTTGAAGCAGAACCAGGCCGAGCGCACGCGAGACCAGCCCGGCAACAATGCCCCCGTCTGGCGGCAAGTGGTGGCGGGGCAGTCGCACTACAGCAGCCTGCCATATCCCGAATCGGGCATCCTGATGCAGCCCAAGGCCCGGCTGCCCGGCCAGCCCATCGCGACCACGGCGGGCGAAGCGTGGCGCCGCTTCCGCAACGGTCCGATGATGAGCATTGGCGGCTGGCTGATCATCGGCGTGCTGTTCATCCTGGCCGCCATGTACTTCGGCAAAGGCCCGATCAAGGTGCATGCGCCGCCGACCGGCCGCAAGATCCAGCGTTTCACCCCGACAGAGCGCTTCATCCATTGGAGTACGGCGATCACCTTCGTCCTGTTGGCCGTCTCCGGCCTGTGCATGATGTTCGGCAAATTCATCCTGATGCCCATCATCGGCCACGCCTTGTTCGGCTACCTGACTTACGCCCTGAAGACCATCCACAATTTCGTCGGGCCTTTGTTCACGGTATCGGTGATCGCCACCTTCATCATCTTCGTGAAGGATAATTTCCCCATCGCCGCCGACGCCCGTTGGCTGGCAACCCTGGGTGGCGCGATCGGCAAGGGCCATGCGCCGGCCGGCCGCTTCAATGCCGGTGAGAAGCTCTGGTTCTGGGGCGGCGTGACCTTGCTTGGCCTGGCCGCGAGCGCATCGGGCTTCGTGCTGGACAAGCTGGTGCCCAACCTCGAATACACCCGCTTCATGATGCAGGGGGCCAACCTGCTGCACATCACGTCGACCGTGCTGATGATGGCCTTCGCGCTAGGCCATATCTACCTTGGCACGATCGGCATGGAAGGCGCCTACAACTCGATGCGCGAAGGGTATGTGGACGACGCCTGGGCGCGAGAACACCACGACATCTGGTACGAAGAAGTGGCGGCGGGCAAAGTGCCGCGCGTGCGCGCCCCCGAACACGACGGCGACCCGGCGCCGTCCGCGCCCAAGACCGTTTGAGGAGCAAACCATGAACCGACACAGCATCGCCCTGGTCCTGCTGCTCGCCGTGGCGGGCGCCGCGCACGCCAAGCTGCCGGCACCGACCGAGGAACAGAAAGCCGCCGCCGCTGCCGCCAAGGACAAGCAAGCCTGGACCGACAAGGTTGCCGCATACAAGCTATGCCTGGCGCAAGACCGCGTGGCGGCCGCCTATTTCAAGAGCAAAGGGGGCGGCCGCAAGCCTTCGGCTGCGCTGCCGCCATGCAGCGACCCCGGGCCCTATGTCGCCCAGGTGGCCGCCGCCAAGGAGGTTGGCGTGGCCGATGCGAAGCCCGTCCCCGCAGCGGGCGCAAAGAAATAACGGGCATGGAAAAACCCGCCGCAGCGGGTTTCCACGGGGGGATGTGGTTGCGGCTTAGCCCAGCTTGTCGTTCTTACGACGGGAAGCCAGGCCTAGCAGGCCTACGCCTACCAGCAGCATCGCATAGGTAGCCGGTTCCGGAATCGGAGCGGCCAGGTTCAGGTTACCGGCATACGAACCGCCCATGCCCTCAATGGCGGTGCTGCCTGTCACCGTGAAGCCATAGTTGCCGGCCATCAGGGCGTCGATCGGGAAGAACTCGATACCGGAGGAGGTATCGAAGGTCGTGCCCAGGTTGGTCTGCGTGCTGTCGGCTTCGACTTTGAAGAACTGGATGCCGGTGATGCCATAGTTTGCCAGGCGCGCTGCATCGATCCAGGTCTTGCCCACCACGACGGTACCGCTGGCATAGCTGGCATTGGTATCCACCGAGAACAGGTAAGTGTCGATATAGTCGCCAGGCGTGGCGTGCAATGCGCCAAAGATGGCATTACCTGCACCGTCGAAGGTCAAAGTCGTCTGTGCCATGGCGCCGGAGCTGGCAAACAGCCCGGCGGATAGCATCAGTGTGCCGGCTACCTTGCTAAGAAACGCTTTCTTCATGTTAATACCCCTTGAGATAGTGTTGTTGTGAAGGTGAAGCGGTTGTTTTGTTAGCGCGCAAGATATTGCCTGGTTATATCGTCAGTGGCCTGCTGAAAACATAACCTTTCCTGCTTGCCAACGCTCACCAATATAGCCCACCCCCTTTCGCCGATAGTTCATTAGTGAAGTGTGTATGTTTTCGAGCGAACAAAGTACGGTCGGGTTTGCGGGGCACCGTCCAAATGGCGCAAAACGTCAAGGAGAAAATTTTTGCGTGCTCGAGTCTGCAACGCGCCGCGGCGCCGCCCCCGACACATTTCGTAGGCTAATTCCGACAGCAGCAAGAGCCGAACTGACAGGGGAATTGTTCGCAAACGCACCGTTCGTCAAGTGGGCCGGAAATAAGATGGAACCGTGATTGAAGCGCCTTGCGCTCATCGAACAGATTCCCGAGCCGGCCTATGCCGCAGCACGGCAGCCGGCCTTAAAACAAAATACGGAGGCCTATCATGACCCAATCCAACCATCCATCCAAGTACGTGGTACGCGAGTACCTCGAGCGTCGTTCGCAAGAAATCAAGCCGCCACCATCGCCAGAGGAGATTCGCCGTCAACTGGGCTGGGGCTTGATGCTGTTCGAACCGAAGATGGAACAAGGGCGCTAGATCCCCAGCTCCCCTCAACCCGCTGCTTCGCGCAGCGGGTTTTTTTTCGCCGTTCGCTGAAATTTTCGCCATTCACCGGCAGGCCGCCGCCGTTCGCCGAAATGCGGTTTCGCCGCCGCCCGCGCCCCGCTATCGTTCATCCATCCAATCCACGGGGAGCAAGAAAAATGAGCAAAGACATGCAGTCACGCAGCCTGCTGCTATGGGGCCTGATCATCATCGCAGTCGGTGTGCTGTTCCTGACCGACTATGATGTGCCGCCGCTCGGCCAGTTGTGGCGTTATTGGCCCTTCCTGTTCATGGTGTTCGGCGCCGTCAAGCTGATCCCGCCGACCGCACCGAAGCACGTGCTGGACGGCCTGTGCCAGATCGCCTTTGCCGGCTGGTTCTACGTATCGTTCGAACACCTGTGGGGCCTGAGCTTCCAGAACAGCTGGCCCATCCTCGTCATCATCGGCGGCATCAGCATGGTGTTGCAGCCACTTGTGATTAAATACACCGCTAAAAAAGAGGAGAAACAATAATGCGCAGCAACCGCGATCGCAATACCGCCACCCAGATGCTGATTGGCGCAGCCGTGATCCTGGCCGGCATCCTGTTCCTGATCGATAACCTGGGCTGGATCGACCTCGACATGCACCTTCACTTCTGGCCGATTGTCCTGATGGTGGTGGGGGCCTCCGTGCTGGCGCAAGCGCCACGGCGCGGCAGCGGCGCCACCTTTGCCGGCGGCTTCATGATCCTGTTCGGCGCGGTATCGCTGCTGAAGGGTTTGGGCCTGATCTACATCAGCTGGAAAGTGATCTTCCCGCTCGGGATCATCGGCGTGGGCATGCTGATGGTGTTCCGCGCCACCAAGCGCAACAAACAAGCGCCTGCCGAGAGCGCCGCGGCGGAAAGCCATCCGGACGTGAACAGCCTGTTCAGCGTGTCCGGTGGCGAAACCGGCGCACGCATTGTGGAGTTGACGGCCATCCTTGGCGGCTTCCAGCGCAAGATCACCACCCAGGACTTCCGCGGTGGCGACATCACCAGCGTGATGGGCGGCGTCGACCTGGACATGCGCACCGCATCGCTGAACGGCACCGCAGTGCTGAACGTCTTTGCCCTGATGGGCGGCATCTCGCTCAAGGTGCCCACCGACTGGACGGTGGAGCTGGAGGGCACGCCGATCCTGGGCGGTTTCGACGAAAAGACCATGCAGCCCAAGGATCCCGGCAAGCACCTGGTGGTGCGCGGCACCGTCATCATGGGCGGCCTGGAAATCCGCAACTGATGCAGCGCGTATTGACCAGCCGCAGCGGCGTCCTGCTGTACCTGACGGTGTGGCTGCTGCTGGGGCTTGGCCTGGGCGGGGCGGTGGCCGCCCTGGGTGACGAACCCTGGTTGCGGGCCATGCTGTTTGCCGTGCCGGTAACCTTGTTGTTCTCGGTCGGTGCCGGATTCTCGGCCTACTATATGTGCAAGGCCAACCCGCTGCGCGAACGCCGGCCGGCGGTGATCCTGGTGTCGACACTGACAGCCGCGGTCTGGTCGGGCTTCCTTGGGGTGTTCCTGATGCGCTTATGGAATGGCGCAGCCGAATCGTTCGACGCGGAGGGAATCACGGTGCGGCCGCAATTGACGGTGCTGCTGTTCTCGCTGGGCATGCTGATGTATGGCTTGCTGGCGACGCTGAACTATCTGCTCGGTGAATTCGACCGGGCGCGCCAGGCGGAACAGCGCGAACTGGAGTCGAAGCTGCTGGCGCGCGATGCGGAATTGCGCATGCTGCGCACCCAGATCGACCCGCACTTCCTGTTCAACAGCCTGAATTCGATCAGTGCCCTGACATCCATCGATGCCCGCCGCGCACGCGACATGACGCAGCGTTTGTCGGACTTCTTCCGCCAGAGCCTGGGCATCGAGGCGCAGGGCAAGATCACGCTGGAAGAGGAGATCAGGCTGATCGGCCACTTCCTCGCGATCGAGAAAGTACGCTTCGGTGCGAGGCTCGGTGTGCAGCAGGAAGTGGACGAGGCGGCGCTGCCATGCCTGCTGCCGCCGATGATCCTGCAGCCGCTGGTGGAAAACGCCGTCAAGCATGGCATCGGCGGCTTGCCGGAGGGCGGTACGGTGCGCATCGATGCGCGCCGCGACGGTTCGCTGCTGAAGGTCGAGGTGGAGAACGATACCGATCCGGATACGCCGCCCCGCAAGGGCAACGGGATTGGCCTGGTCAACGTAAGGGAGCGCCTGGCGGCGGCCTATGGCCACCGCGCGAGCGTGCACTGCTCCCATGACAACAATAAATACCGGGTGGCCCTGATGCTGCCCGCCGAGACGAAGGAGTCCTGAACCATGCGCGTCATCATTGTCGATGATGAAGAATTAGCCCGTGGCGTGCTGCGGGAGTATTTGCGGACCCACGCCGATGTGGACGTGGTGGCGGAATGCGCCAACGGCTTCGAGGCGGTGAAGGCCATCGCCGAACTGGAGCCCGACGTGGTATTCCTCGATATCCAGATGCCCAAGCTGGACGGCTTTGAAGTGGTGGAACTGGCCGGCGCCAAACCGCACTATGTGTTCGCCACCGCCTACGACCAATATGCGCTGAAGGCGTTCGAAGTCCACGCCATCGATTACCTGCTCAAGCCTTATCCGCAGGAGCGGCTGGACCAGGCGGTGGCCCATGTGCGCAAACGCCTGGGCGGCGAGCGGCCGGCCGTGGCGCAGATGGCGGCCGAGGCGGCGACGCGCAATGGTCCGCTGGAACGCGTCCTGATCCGCGATGGCGCGCGCGTGCATGTGATCGCGGCCGAGCGTATCGACAGCATCGAGGCGCAGGATGATTATGTCGAGATCCTCGCCGAGGGCAAGCCTTACCTGAAGAACCAGCGCCTGTCCGAGCTGGAACAGCAGCTGGACCAGGGCCGTTTCGTGCGCCTGCACCGGTCATGGATCGTCAATGTCGAACGCATCGAGCGCATCGAACAGGCCACCAAGGACAGCCATTGTGCCGTGCTGAAAGATGGCCGCCGGATTCCTGTCAGCCGCACCGGCTACCAGAAAGTAAAAGGCCTGTAGTGGCGTTATTGTGCGGCCCCGGCCAACGGGGCCGCTAGAACATGCCCGCCATTTTCGCCATCATGCCGATGATTGCCATGCCGTAAGTGATCGTCAGGCCGACCAGCCAGCGGGTCGTCTTCGCCATTTCTGCACGGATCCCGGCAAAGCCCCGGTCCATATGCTCGCGTAATTTATCGAGCCCTTCGCGCAGCCGGACTTGTTCTGCCCTGATCTCACCCAATTGTTCCCGTAGAGAATCCACTTCTGCCTCGACCTTTGCAAGTCGTTCACCGTAGTCCATAACGCCTCCGCTGAGCTGTTTCCTCCACTGTGGAGCAAAGCGCAGAGGTCATTTTTGAGATTGGACAGGCGGGATGAAGAAAGGTTCCGCGACTGGAGAATCAATTGACGCCGACTTGCCACCAGGCGGGCAGCAGGGCCTGGACGTCGGGGCGGGCGAAGCGGTCGTCGATCAGGTGGACGGTGCCGCGGTCGCTGGTGGTGCGGATCACGCGGCCGGCGGCCTGCACCACTTTCTGCAGGCCGGGGTAGAGGTAGGTGTAATCGTAGCCGGCGCCGAAGGCCGCTTCCATGCGGGCCTTGATCTGCTCGTTGACGGGATTGATCTGCGGCAGGCCGAGGGTGGCGATGAAGGCGCCGATCAGGCGGTCGCCGGGCAAGTCGATGCCTTCGCCAAAGGAACCACCCAGTACCGCGAAGCCTATCCCTTCGCCGCCGGCGCGGAAGCGGGCCAGGAAAGCGTCGCGTGCCGCCTCGTCCATGCGGCGTTCCTGGCGCCATAGCGGCACTTCCGGATGACGGGCGGCGAACAGTTCGGCGACTTTTTCCATGTAGTCGAAACTGCTGAAGAAGGCGAGGTAATTGCCGGGCTGGCGCTGGTATTGCCCGCCCATCAGTGCCGCAATCGGCGCCAGCGAACGGTCGCGGTGCTGGTAGCGGGTGGAGATATGGCTGGCGATGCGGACTTGCAGTTGCTGCGCATCGAAAGGCGAGGCGACGTCGACCCAGGCGGTGCCGGGCGGCATGCCGAGCGTGTCGGCGTAATAGTTCCAGGGGCTGAGCGTGGCGGAGAACAGCGCCACCGCGTGCGCCGCCTCGAAGCGCTGCTTCAGGAATGGCGCCGGCAGGATGTTGCGGATGCAGAGGACGGAATTGACGCGGCCGGCTGCCGCCCCGCGCCCGCCTTCGGATTTTTCGATATCGAACAGTGAATGCTCGCCGAAACTCTCGGCCAGGCGGCCGAACAGCAGGGCGTTGAAATAGAAGTCGAGCACGTCGGCATCGAACCAGGCCGGGTGTTCGGCCATGTAATCGCCGATGTCGCCGCAGGCCGTTTGCAGCGCGCCCATGAACTTCTCGGGCAGCTCGGCATAACCGGCGTAATCGGCTTCCTGCGCTTTTTCCAGCGTGCTCCATTGGCGGTGCACGCGGTCCAGCGTCTTGCGCAGCGCTTCCGGTGCCGTCTTGCGCAGCACGCGCAGGCGCACGTGGTCCATCTCGGCCGAATACATCTTGCGCGCGCGCGACACCATATTGTGCGCTTCGTCCGCCAGCACGCCGACTTTCCAGCCATTGAGCTGGGTCAGGCTGTACAGCATGGCGCTGATGTCGAAGTAGTAGTTGTAGTCGCCCACCACCACGTCGGCCCAGCGCACCAGCTCCGATTGCAGGTAGTAGGGGCAAACCTGGTGCGCCAGCGCCACCTCGCGCAGCGTCGCGCGGTCCAGCATGGGCTGCTGCAAAGCGGCGGCGCGGGCGGCCGGCAGTCGGTCGTAAAAGCCTTGTGCCAGCGGACAGGATTCGCCGTGGCAGGCTTTATCCGGGTTTTCGCAGGCGGTGGTCTTGGCCGCCAGTTCGAGCGCGCGCAGCGGCAGCAGGGGCGCGCTGCGCTTGATGGTCTGCAGCGCGCCCAGCGCCATGGCCCGCCCGCTGGTCTTGGCGGCCAGGAAGAACACCTTGTCCAGTCCATGCTCGGCGCTCGCCTTCAGCATGGGGAAGATGCTGCCGACGCTTTTGCCGATGCCGGTCGGCGCCTGCGCCAGCAGGGCGCAGCCGCGCGCACTGGCCTTGTACATGGCTTCGGCCAGTTCGCGCTGTCCGGGGCGGAAGCCCTCATGCGGGAAGCGCAGTGCGCGCAATTGTTCGTCGCGCGCGGCGCGGTGCGCCAGCTCCTGTTCGGCCCAGGCCACGAAGCGGCCGCATTGCTCCTCAAAGAATGCGCACAGCGAAGCGGCATCGGCTTCCTCTGTCAGCACGGTTTCCTTCTGCGTGCCGATGTCGAAGTAGACCAGCGCAAGACGCAGTGCCGGCAGCCCGCGCGCGGCGCACAGCAGGTGGCCATACACCTTGAGCTGCGCCCAGTGCAGGATGCGGTGGTTGGCCGGCTGGCGCGACAGGTCGCCGCGGTAAGTCTTGATTTCCTCCAGCCGGTTCTGGCGCGGATCGTAGCCGTCGGCGCGGCCGCGCACGTGCAGCGGGCCGAAATCGCCGGACAGGCTGACTTCGCGCTCATAGTCGTCCGCGCGGCGGCTGGCGACGATGGCGTGGCCTTCGATCCCTTCCTGCGCGGTTGGCGTCGGCGTGAAGCGCAGGTCAAGGTCGCCCTGCTTGGCGGTGAATTCGCACAGGGCGCGCACCGCGACGGTATAAGCCCGGGTATCGCTCATGCCTGCCACGCCAGGTAACAGACCGACACCGGCATCCCATGTTCCGCGCAATAGTCGATCCAGCGCAACTGGTTGTCCTGCAAGCGGTCGCCGGGGCCTTTCACTTCCACCATCTGGTAGCGCCGTTCGGCGGGCCAGAAGCGGATCAGGTCGGGGAAACCGCTGCGGTTGGCCTTGATGTCCAGCAGGATGCGCTGGAACCACAGGCGCAGATGGGCGGCGGGGATGCAGTCCAGCGCAAGCGCGAGCAATGCTTCGTCGACCGCATCCCAATACACGAAAGGCGATTGCAGGCCGGCCTTGGCCAGGTAGTTGGCGCGGATGGTGTCGCGGTAACTGCCGTCGTCCAGGCGCGCGAAGCAGGCGTCGAACAGCGCGGCGCGGCGGCGCTGGAAGTCGGCGCTGTGCAAGTCGGCCGGGCCATGGTGGAAGGGGTGGAAGAAAGCGCCCGGGATCGCGGCAAAGACCGCGTCCCAGCACAGCAAGCCAAATAGCGAATTGGCCAATGCGTTTTCCACGTAGAAGCAGGGCGCTTCGTCCTGCCACAGATGGTCGCGCACCACGCCCTCCACCCACCATTCCTGTTCCGGCATCGGCAGCACCAGGTCGATGCGTTCAACCGGCGTTGGCTTGTGCGCCGGCCCGCGCAGGTGGCCAAGCTTGCGGCGCAGGCGCGGCGCCATCCGCAGGAGTTGCTGGCGCTCGGCCTCGCTCTCCGGTGCGGCTTGCGCGCGCTGCAGCCATTCGTAGGCCAGGCCAAGGCGTTCATCCTTTTCCAGCACGCGGATGGCGCGCGCCCTCGCGCCCGGGTAGGCGCATTGCTGGTACAGCTCAAACGCGCCGGCCCAGTTGCCCAGCTTTTCCAGCTGCTGGCCGAACTGGAACAACAGTTTCTGGCGCCGGCTGTGCAGCCATTCATTGTCCTCGCCCAGCTCCGGCAATTCGCGCGCCAGTTGCAGCGGGTCTTCGCCCTCGGCAAAGCGCTCGCGGCAGGCGTGCAAGGCAAGGTAGTCATCGATGTCGCGGCGCGAGCGGAAACCCCGCGCAGCCGGCGAGAATTCGACTTTCTCGTAGCGGTAGATGCCCAGGTTGGACAGCACGAACTCCGACCAGTCCTGGTGGAAGTTACCGAAGAAGATCAGGCGCAGGCGGTCGCACAGGGGCTTGGACAGGATGTGGTAGACCTGGTCGCCGGCGTCGGCATACCAGGCTGTGAAGCGGTGGCTGCCTTCATGGCGCTCGCGCAGCGCCGCCAGCTGGTCGGCCTTGCGCGCATTGCGTTCGGCGCCGCTGAGGGCGAATACGCGCGTGATTTCGGGTTTTTGCAGCAGCTCGAACAGCTCGTCCAGCGTCAACTCGGGATCCTGCACCACCCAACCCTGTTCCACCAGCGGCGCGGCGGCGGAGATGGCGCAGCCAATTTCCGGATAGCTCAGTTTGGAGGCGCGGAACAGTTCCCCTTTGCGCATCACCATGCGCACGAACAGGGCGCGCGATGGCTGGGGCAGGGTGGGGAAGCAGGCCAGGAATTCGGCTTCTTCGCCCGTCAGCAGGTCGCTGTAGCGTTCGCCAATCCAGTGCAGGACCTGGTGGAAGTTGTCCAGGTAATAGAAAGGGTTTTCAAGGACTGGCTTCATGCAGACGATACGATACGGAAACTGTATTTTTATACAGTATAGCGTCTCCGCGTTCGCCCGTCACCTTGCTTAGAACATTCCCATCATTTTTGCCATCATGCCAACAATGGCCGTGCCATAGGTGATCGTCAGCCCGACCAGCCAGCGGGTCGTTCTCGCTTGCTCCCTGCGCATTTCTTCCATGCTTGCGCGCATTTCGGCGAAACCCCGGTCAGTGTGGTCACGCAGCTCAGCCAAGCCGCGGTCGGTGTGTTCGCGCAGCGCGGCCCAACTGCGATCGGTGTGGTCGCGTAACGCGTCGAGCCTCTCACGGTGCCGGACTTGCTCGGCGCGCATCTCGACCAAGTGTTCGCGCAGGAATTCCACTTCCGCCTCTACTGTTGCCAGCCGTTCCCCAGAGTCGTTCATAGGCCCCCCGCCGAGTCAATACCCTCACTCTGGAACAAGGCGCGGAGGGCGATATTGACCTTGGACAGCCCCGGTGCGGAAAAGTTCCGGCCAGTCGGGCGAAATCCAACTGGCCGGCTGTCTTGCAGCGGCGAACGCCGGTCAGGCTTTCTTGGTGTTGGCGTTGGCTTTTTCGACCTGCTGTTCGAACGCTTTCACCGCGTCACGCGTGGCCTGGGTCACCTGTTCGTAGCCCTTGAACGCGTTATCGATGGCTGTTTTGACAATTTCCACCGCGTTTTCCGACCCCGGCCGCACATTCCTGGTGACGTCGTAAATCAGGGCGCTGAGGTTGGATTTCGCTTCGGCCAGGTGGGCGTCGGCGGCTTTGTGGAAGTCGTTCGACATTTCGCTCAGCAAGGCGCCGAGCTGCTGGTTGTAGGCATTGGTGGCGGCCATGCCGGGCTGCAGCCGGGCATTGATGACGTCCATCGCTTCCTGCGGCGAAGCGGAGGCGCCTACCTTGCGGCCGGCTTCGATCTGGTCGTCCAATGCCTTCCTGGCCGTGGCGATGTTCAAGGCGACGGCTTGCTCCACCCCTTGCATGGCCCGGTTCGTCAAGGTATTGAAGGTCTCCAGCTGGAATTCAAACAAGGTCTTGGTGGCGGCGGCGAATTGCTCGGGGTTTTGAAACATACGGTCTCCTTTCGAGGTGGGATGGCGTTGCTTCTTGCATTGGCTTCATTATTTAGTACGCACCAACTTTTCGCAATGGGCATCTTTAAATGGCCCGGCGACCTGGACCCAGCCTTCCCCCAGCGGCGTTTGGGAACAGGCGCGCTGGCCATCGATGCGGCTCTGGTACAGGTACCACCAGGCCGGGCGCGCCAGGGCGGTGCCGGCGGCCAGGGCGGCCACGGTGGCGGTTGCGGCAAGCGACAGGAGCAGGCGTCGTTTCATCGCGGAGCGCTGGCGGGCAGGCGGATGGTGAAGATGCTGCCCTGGCCGGGCGAACTGGTCACGTCGATATGGCCGGCCAGCACGCCGGTCACGATATTGTGCGTGATGTACAGCCCCAGGCCGGACCGGCCGGCCCCCAGCCGCGTGGTGTAGAAGGGATCGAACACGCGCCGCAGGTGCTCGGGCGCGATGCCGACGCCATTGTCGGCCACCGACAGCATAATATCGCTTCCCTCGGCGCTGGCGCTGATGGTCACTGCCGGCGTACCTGTGGCCGGCGGCGTGCTGAAGCCGTGGATGATGCAGTTGTCCACCAGGTGGCCCAGCGCCTGGCTGAGGGGGCCGGGATAGCTGTCGAGTTGCAGGCCGGGCACTACGTTCAGCACCAGCTGCGGCCGCGGTTGCGGCAGGCCGGCCCACATCGGCGCCAGCAATTCCTGCAGCAACTCGTCAAGGAAAAAGCGGCGGCGCTGGGCGTCGGTGGTATCGACAGCGATCTGCTTGAAACTGCCCACCAGGTCGGCGGCGCGCTGCAGGTTGCGCTGGATGATGTCGCCCGCCTCGTTGGCGCGGGCCAGGTAGCTGTCCAGTTCGGAGCGCCGGATGCCGGCATCGACCTGCTGGCTCAGTTGGGCGGTCTGGTCGGCCAGCGTCGAGGCGGTGACCAGGCTGTTGCCGATCGGTGTGTTGAGCTCATGCGCCACCCCGGCGACCAGGGAGCCCAGGGCCGCCAGCTTGTCGCGCCGGACCAGCTCTTCCTGCGTCATGCTGAGGTTTTCCAATGCCGATTGCAACTCTTCGTTGGCCAGCTCCGCGTGCTGCTTGGCGCGCGACAGTTCGGCGGTGCGCGCTGCCACCAGTTCTTCCAGGTGGCTGCGGTGGCGCTCCAGTTCCGTTTCGCGCCGCGCGCGTTCAATCGCAATGCTGGCCAGGTGGCTGGCAACGCCGATCAGCCGTTGTTCTTCCGCGTCCGGGTGGCGTACGGTGCGGTAGTACATGGCGAATGAGCCCAGCACCGTGTGCTCGTCCTGCATGATGGGCATGGACCAGCAGGCGCGCAAGCCATATTGCCGGACCAGGTCGAGGTAGGGCGCCCACAGCGGGTCGTGCTCGATGTCCGACACGATTACGGCTTCGCGGCGGTACATCGCGGTACCGCAGGAGCCGACGCCGGGGCCGATGGCCATGCCGTCCAGCAGCGCGGTATAGGACGGCGGCAGGCTGGGGCAACTGGCGCAGCGCATGTGGACGCCATCCTCGTCGAGCAGCATGACCGAGCAAAGCACTCCCTCCGACTGCGATTCGACCAGTTGCACCAGCGTGTTCAAGGTTTCACGCAAAGGCGCGCCGCGCGCCATCATTTCCAGCAATTGTTCCTGGCCGGCGCGCAGTGCTTCGGCCCGCTGGCGGCCGGTGACGTCCACCAGGCGGATATGGAAGAGCCGCCGTCCGGGCTTGGCGATGCGCACGCCGCGCACTTCGCATTCGATCATGCGCCCGCTGCTGTGGCGGAACGCGATGCGGTGCACGCGCAGTTCGCCGGACATCACGCTGGCGACCATGGCATCCAGGTCGGCTGGGCTGCACAGCTCCGTCAACGGCAGTGCCAGCAACTCCAGGGCGTTGTGGCCGAACAGTTGTTCGGCGCGATGGTTCAAGTCGACGGCGCAGCCGGAATCCATGTCCAGCAGGACCACGGCATCGGGCGAGGCGGCCGCCATGGAATGGTAGTTGACTTCCAGTTCATCGCCGCCGATGCGCTGCCCTTGCAGCGCAAACAGCACGTGGTCGACCACGCTGGTGGTGGCCAGCGGCAGGCTGAAATAGCCGTCGGCGCCGGCGCGCGCGGCGCGCCGCTGCTCGTCCTGCGAAGGGCGCGACGACATCACCAGCACAGGGATGCGGCGCTCGCTGCGGGCCTGGGTGAGTTGGCCGGTGAGTTCCAGCTCGGCACCGCCGGCCAGGGCGGCATCGAGCAGCACGAGGGCGATGCCGCCGGCGGCCGCGGCCTTCAGCGCCAGTTCGCCGCCGCCGACCGATTCGACGCGGTAATCATGCCGGGCGAGCGCCAGTTCCAGTTCCGCGACATCGAGACTGGTTCCGCTCGCGACCAGGATGGTGTTGTTCTGTTCCACGCTGCAAGTGTATTACAAGCCGGCCGCTATCTCGCTCTCCGCTGCGACGATGCGTGGCAAGTTGTCCTCGATCCAGTCGACCAGCACTTCCAGCCGCTCGGCCACTTCGCGGCCCAGCGGCGTCAGGCTGTACTCGACGTGGGGCGGAATCACGGGCAGGGCGGTGCGCAGCACGAAACCATCGCCTTCCAGCGCGACCAGGGTTTGCGCCAGCATTTTTTCGCTGACGCCGCCCACTTCCTTGCGCAACTGGCTGAAACGGTGCATCCCGCCCAGCAGCACCACCAGCACCAGCACGCCCCAGCGGCTGGTCACATGGCTCAGCACTGCCCGTGAAGGGCAGTCGGGCGCCAGCACATTGCCCGGCCTGGCGGATTGGCGGGACAGCGCGGCCCGCAGCGATTTGGAGGTTTTTATCATACTTACCAAAAAGTACGTACTTACGAAAAGTTAGTGTTGACCCTATTATAGCCCTACGTCATTTTCAACCAAGGAGAAAACATGATTGTCGTAACTGGCGCTGCGGGCGCATTGGGTCAATTGGTGGTGGAAGGCTTGCTGCACAAGGTGCCGGCTGGCCAAATTGTGGCAGCCGTGCGGGATCCGGCGAAAGCTGTACACCTGGCGGCGCGTGGCGTGCAGGTCCGGCGCGCAGACTATACCGATCCGGCCAGCCTGGACGCCGCCCTGGCAGGGGCGCAGCGCGTACTGCTGGTGTCGTCGAACGTGATCGGCCAGCGCCTGCCGCAGCACCGCAACGTGATCGACGCCGCGCGCCGCGTCGGCGTGAACCTGCTGGCCTACACCAGCATCCTGCATGCCGACAGTTCGCCGCTGAGCCTGGCGGGCGAGCATGCCGCGACCGAGGCGGCGATCCGCGAAAGCGGCCTGCCGCACGTCTTCCTGCGCAATGGCTGGTACCAGGAGAACTACCAGAGCGCCGTCCAGGGTGGCGCCGAGCGCGGAGCCATGGCCGGCAGTGCCGGCGAGGGCCGGATTGCCGCAGCCGCGCGCGCAGACTATGCCGCCGCAGCCGTCGCGGTGCTGACGGCTGAAGCGCCGGAACAAGTCTATGAGCTGGCGGGCAGCAGCGCCTTTACGATGGCGGAACTGGCGGCCGAAGTGGCACGCCAGGCTGGCCGTCCGGTGGCCTACCAGGACTTGCCGCAAGCCGAATACGCCGGCTTGCTGGCGAGCGTGGGCTTGCCGGCGCCATGGCCGGAACTGCTGGCGGATTCGGACGCGGGTGCCGCGCGCGGCGGCCTGTTCGACGATGGGAAGGCGCTGGAAAAGCTGATCGGCCGCCCGACCCGCTCGCTGGAAGATGCCGTGCGCGCGATGCTGGCGGCGTAAATGAAAAAAGCTCCCGAAA
>CAMLRG010000036.1 GCA_946482335.1 uncultured Duganella sp.
AGGTGGCCGAGTTCTTCCTCGACGAATTACTGCGCAACGGCACCACCACCGCCATGGTCTACGGCACCGTGCACCCGCAATCGGTGGACGCTTTCTTCATGGCCAGCGAAAAGCGCGACCTGCGCATGATCGCCGGCAAAGTGATGATGGACCGCCATTGCCCCGACTTCCTGTGCGACACCGCCGAACGCGGCGCCGAGGAAACAGAGGCCCTGATCCAGCGCTGGCATAAGAAAGGACGGTCGCTGTACGCCATCACCCCGCGCTTTGCCCCGACCTCGACCGAGGCCCAACTGCAACTGGCCGGCGAACTGGCGCGCAAATACCCCGACACCTTCCTGCAGACCCACGTCTCGGAAAACAAGGAAGAATGCGCCTGGGTCAAGACGCTGTTCCCGCAGGCGCGCAGCTATCTCGACGTCTACGACCAGTACGGCATGATGCGCCCGCGCGCCGTGTATGGCCACTGCATCTGGCTCGACGAGGCCGACCGCGCGCGCATGGCCGAGACCAAGGCCGCGGCGGCGGTTTGCCCAACCTCCAACCTGTTCCTCGGCTCCGGCTTGTTCGACTTCGAACAAGCCGACAAGAGCGGCATGCTGCTCTCGCTGGCAACCGACGTCGGCGGCGGTACTTCGTTCAGCATGTTGCAAACGATGAATGAAGCCTATAAAGTAGCGCGCTTGAAGGGCAGCTACCTGCCTGCCATGCGCATGTTCTACCTGGCGACGCTGGGCGCCGCGCGCAGCCTGCACCTGGAAGACACGATCGGCAGTTTTGCCGCCGGCCGCGAGGCGGACTTCATCGTGCTCGACCCGCAGGCCACGCCGCTGCTGGCACGCCGCAGCGCCAATACCGACAGCCTGGAAGAACAGCTGTTCGCACTGGCGCTGCTGGGGGATGACCGCGCCATCGCGGCCACCTATTCGGGCGGCAGCCTGGTGCACGCGCGGGCAGGGCGCTGACCACGACCATCCATGCCGAGAGAAAGAACATGCACCAGCCAGCACGCCGCTTCCTGACCGCCGCCGCGCATTCCGCCGCGCTCGCCGCCATGCTTGCCGCCGCCTTCGCCGCGCCGGCGAGCGCCGCCTCGAACGCCGAGGTCACCGCGCGCCATTTTGCGTCCCTGGTGTCCGGCCCGGCGCCGAAAACGGCGGAACTGGCCATGTTCTTCAACAACATGCCGAAAGGCGCCGACCTGCACCACCATTACTCGGGTTCCATCTACGCCGAGCAATACCTGGAATGGGTCGACAAGCTGGGCTACTGTATCGACAAGACGTCCTGGAGCGTCCAGGCCGACAAGTCCGCCGACCGCAAGCATTGCGCCACGGTCGCGGAGCTGGAAAAAGACCCGGTCGCTTACCGCACCCTGCTGCACAAGTGGTCCGTGATGGACTTCTACAACCACAGCGAAGACCAGATGGCGCCCGACCTGGCCTTCTTCACCACGTTCCCGCGCTTTAACGACGTGGCATCGACCAATGGCAACGACGGCCAGAAGCGCCTGAAGGAGCGCGCGATTGCGGAAAACGTCAGCTATATTGAAACCGTGTTCGAGATTGCGCCGATCACTTTCGACGCCGAATTCGACGGCAAGCTGACCGACGAAGCCGCCTTCGCCGCCTACCTGGCCAAGCTGGAAGCCAGCCCGGCCTTCAACAAAGGCATCGCCGATTACAGCGCCTACGTGGACAGCAGCAGCGCCGGCATCGACGACGAACACTTCACCATGCGCTACCAGCCGTTCGTGCTGCGCTTCCTGTCGCCATCCATCGTGTTTTCCCAGATGGCGGCCGGCTTCAAGATCGCCAGCCAGAACCGGAAAGTGGTGTCGGTCAACATCGTCGGCGCCGAGCACTACCCGGTCTCGATGCGTGACTACAGCCTGCACATGCGCATGTACAAGTTCCTGAGCGCCAGGTACCCGGACGTGAAACTGTCGCTGCATGCCGGCGAACTCGCCCTGGGCCTGGTGCCGCCGGAAGGCTTGAAGTTCCATATCGCCGAGGCGCTGGACGTGGCGGGCGCCAAGCGCATCGGCCACGGCATGGACATCGCCCATGAGCGCCAGCCGCTGGCCCTGCTGAAAAAGATGCGCGAGAAAAACATCCCGGTCGAAGTGAACCTGACCAGCAATGAATTCATCCTCGGCGTGAAAGACGCGGCGCACCCGCTCACCATCTACCGCAAGTATGGGGTGCCGTTCGTCCTGTCGAGCGACGACACTGGCGTCAGCCGTAATACCTTGTCGAACGAGTACGTGTTGTTCGCCAGCCGCTACAAAACCAGCTATGCGGAAGTCAAAAAGCTGTCATATGACAGTATCCGCTACAGTTTCCTCCAAGATACTGAAAAGCAGCGCCTGCTCAAGCAACTCGACAGCCGTTTTGCCAAGTTTGAAAGCGACATCGCGACATCGCTGAAGTAAGCCATCATTTGCCGCACTTGTGGCCCTTTTGCCACAAGTGCGCGCACCTTCAATTTACAAATCCCCAACGTTTCAAGCACCGCTAAAGGTGTGCATTTCTTTATAATGCCGCCTGATCGCAGCGTAGCCTACAGAAAAACGTATAACAATATGCAATTTATTTTTCCTAAGTATAAATACGTAAAGGAAAATGAATTTGTCTTCAACGTCGCCTTTCGGGCATAGTTGACGGAAAATTACGTCTACTGCGTCTGGGGAGCCGTGGGCTTCACGAAACTGTCACAAAGCTGTCGCACCCGTGTCATCGTCGGTGCTTAAACTCGCTGGGCGGCTACTATTTTTGCAACATTAGTAAAAAGCGCAAATGCGGCAAGCCTCATTTTGCCGACATTTACCAATATTTCGTTCTCTTTTGGGGTATATCAATGATGAATCATAAACGGCTCCGGCTGACGCAAATCGCGTTGAGCCTGTCTCTCGTGTTTGCCGCTCCGGCATTCGCGCAGAACACGACTTCCGCGATTGCCGGTCGTATCTCCGGCTCCGACGGTAAACCAGCTGCTGGCGCAACCGTGACCGTGCTGCACGTCGAGTCCGGTTCGGCCAGCAATGTCGTCACCGACGCGGAAGGCCGCTACGTTGCGCGCGGCCTGCGCGCCGGCGGTCCGTACACGATCACCATCACCAAGAACGGCGTTTCCGAAAAGCGTGAAAACGTGTTCGTCGAAGTGGCCGAAACCGCGGCCGTGGATGCCACCATCGGCCAAGCCATGCAGACCGTGACCATCGCCGGTTCCAGCGCGGCGCGCTCCGAGAAGTTCTCGCGAAGCAATATGGGCACCGTGACCTCGATCAGCTCCGCCGAACTGGCGATGCAGGGCTCGATCAACCGCAACCTGCAAGACTATGCCCGTTCCGACCCACGCGTGTCGGTGACCGACAAGGAGCGCGGCGAACTGTCGATCGCCGGCCAGAACTCGCGCTTCAACTCGATGACCATCGACGGCGTGGCCGTGAACGATACCTTCGGCCTGGAAGCCAACGGTTCCCCAACCGCCAAGCAGCCGATCTCGATCGAAGCAATCCAGTCGGTGCAGGTGAACGTTGCCAACTACGACGTGACCCAGAAGGGCTACACCGGCGGCAACATCAACGCCGTGACCAAGTCCGGTACCAACAAGGTCAAGGGTTCCGCCTATTACGTCTTCCGTAACGACAAGCTGGCAGGCGACCGCTACAACCTGTCGACCGGCGCTTACACCGAACCAGCCCCATTCAAGGAAACCACCAAGGGCATGACCCTGGGCGGCCCGCTGATCCAGGACAAGCTGTTCCTGTTCGCAAACTACGAAAAGCTGGAATCGTCGCGCGCTGCGCCTCAGTTCGGCCCACTGGGCTCGAGCATGACCAACGTTGGCATCACCCCTGACGCCATCGCCCAGGCCACCAGCATCTCCAAGAACAAGTACGGCTTCGACGCCGGCACCTCGCAAATCCCTGAAGGGTTGGCGATGGATGTCACCGACAAGCTGCTGAAACTGGACTGGAACATCAACGATGACCACCGCTTCATGATGCGCTGGTCCAAGACCGAGCAGGCTGAACCGCAATTCCCAGGCCTGAGCCAGACCGGCCTGTCGCTGAACTCTTACTGGTACTCGCAGAAGAAGTCGATCGAGACCAAGGTAGCCCAGCTGTACTCCGACTGGACCCCGAACTTCTCGACCGAAGTCAAGCTGTCCACCCGCGATTACGATTCGGTCCCGGAAGTGAATTCCACCCTGCCATCGATCGGCCTGCAATTCTCGGGTCCTAACCCGACCGGCACCCCGGCGAGCGTATCGACTGCGAACCGTTTCCTGAACATGGGTACCGAGTTCTCGCGCCAGCGTAACATCCTGGGCACCAAGACCCTGGACGCCTACCTGGGCGGCAACCTGTCCATGGGCGACCACCAGCTGAAGTTCGGTGGCGACCTGAACAAGAACGAAGTGGCCAACACCTTCCTGCAAGGCGTGTACGGTTCCTACACCTTCGCTTGCTTGAACAACGTCAACTACGCGTTCAACAACAACCAGCCGATCAACTGCGGTACCGCAACCAACGCGCAAATCACCGCCGCCGTGCTGGAAAACTACAGCAATGGCCGTCCGTCGAGCTACTCGGTGCAAGTGCCGCAACCTGGCCGTTCCTTCAATGACGCCATCGCCAACTTCACCCTGAAGTCCTACGGTTTGTTCCTGCAAGACACCTGGACCGTGAACGAGCGCCTGAGCCTGATGGCCGGCGTTCGCCTCGATTACGCCGACCTGGGCGAGCGTCCAACCCTGAACGCAGCCGTGGCGAAAGCACCGGTTGCCGGCAACGCGGCGACCGGCGCCCGCGCTACCGGCGGCTTCAACCTGGACAACACCAACACCGTCGACGGCCAGAAACTGTGGCAGCCGCGCGTTGGCTTCAACTACAAGCTGGACTCGGAGCGCCAGACCCAGATCCGCGGTGGCGCCGGCCTGTTCCAAGGCGCGGCCATGTCCGTGTGGCTGGGCAATCCATACCAGAATAACGGTGTGGCAACCATGACCATCCAGTGCGGTTCGTCCTCGCAGCCTTGCCCGGCCGGCCTGTTCACCCCGGACGTGACCAAGCAGCCAACCAATTTCGCCGGTTCGCCACCGATCGCCAACGTCGATGCACTGGCCAAGGGCCTGCGCCAGCCTTCCGTATGGAAAGCTAACGTTGCCTTCGACCACGAGCTGCCATGGTACGGCATGATCTTCGGCGCCGAGCTGCTGAAGCTGAAGACCAAGGACTCGATCTATTACCAGAACCTGAACCTGGGCGCACCGACCAAGATCGGTACCGACGGCCGCGAATTGTTCTACACCAGCCAGGCTTACAACCCTGCATGCTGGACCGCGACCGGCAGCCTGACCCAGACCGGTACCACTTGCACCGGCGCACGTAACAAGGCGCTGAGCAACGCAAGCTTCGGTAACGTGCTGGTGGCGACCAACACCAAAGGCGGCGACAGCACCCTGGCCACCGTCACCCTGAGCCGCCCACTGACGGCTGGTTTCGGCTGGTCCCTGGCTTACACCTACATGGATGCCAAGGAAGTGTCGCCGCTGACCTCGTCGACTTCCGGTTCCAACTACGGCGCCCGTCCAGCCTTCCACCCGAACGAAGAAGTTGAATCCAACTCTTCGTACATGGTGAAAGACCGCTTCAATGCTGTGGTGAACTTCCGTAAGGCCTTCTTCGGCAACTACAACACTACCTTCGGCCTGTTCTATGAAGGCAAGTCCGGCAAGCCATACAGCTGGACCTTCAACAACGACATGAACGGCGACGGCACCACCTCGAACGACCTGATGTACATTCCCAAGGCGCCGGGTTCGGGTGAAGTCATCTTTGCTGGCGACTCTGCCACCAACCACGCCAACGAAGACAAGTTCTGGGCGACCGTTGACCAGTACCGCTCCCTGCGCAACGCCAAGGGCGGCGTCGTGAAGCGTAACGATTCGTTCGCTCCATGGACCCACTCCTTCGACGTGCGCGTGAAGCAGGAAATCCCTGGCCTGTGGACCGGCCACAAGGCTTCGCTCACCTTCGACATCTTCAACGTCGGCAACCTGCTGAACAAGAAGTGGGGCCATATCAACGAAGTGGGCTTTGCTTCCTCCGGCGGCCACGCCCGTTCCTTCGTCGATTTCGCTGGTATCGATCCTGCAACCGGCAAGTACGTCTACCGCGTGCGTAACGCCGTGGAAGACTACGAAGTCCGCCAGATCAAGGGCGAGTCGCAGTGGGCGATCCAGGCTACCCTGCGCTACGAGTTCTAAGCTTGAACGCATGAGCACAAAAACGGGCCGCGAGGCCCGTTTTTTTTGTGAGTAACATATCGTTTCCCGGCGATTGACGCGCCCGGGACCGACTGTACAATCTCCTTTTACATCCGAGCCATACCCATGAAGCTTTTACCACTTGCCCTGGCGGCATTGCTGGCCGGCTGCGCCGCGCAGCGCCCCGACAACCAGGTCGAACTGACCCTGGTCGGCCTGAACGACTTGCATGGCCACCTGGAAGCGTCGCGCTTCGAGGATGGCAAGGCGGGTGGTATTGATGCCCTTGCCGCCACCCTGCATGCGTGGCGCCAGGAAGATCCGGACCTGATGCTGGTCGGCGCCGGCGACATGATCGGCGCCAGCCCGGCCATGTCGTCCATGTTCGCCGATGAGCCGACGATCAAGGCACTGAACCTGCTCGGCATGCGCGCCACATCGGTTGGCAACCATGAATTCGACAATGGGCGCGTCGAGTTGCTGCGCCAGGCCAAGGGCGGCTGCGCCAATTCCCCGCGGCCGGAAAAGGCGTGCAAGCTGGAGCCGCATGAAGGCGCGAAGTTCAGCTACCTGGCGGCCAACGTCATCGATACGCGCACCAACCAGCCATTGCTGCCCGCCTACCGTATCGAAGATGTGAAAGGTATCAAGGTCGGCTTCATCGGCACCGTGCTGAAAGATACGCCGGAACTGGTCGCCGCAGGCGGCATCGGCGGCCTGCATTTCATTGACGAGGCGCAGGCAGTCAACCGCCTGCTGCCGGAACTGCGCGCCCAGGGCGCCACCGTATTCGTGGTATTGATCCACCAGGGCGGTCATTCGAAGTCGCGCTATGACCAGCAGTATTGCAACGACCTCGGTGGTGATATCGCGGACGTGGTGAATCGTATCGATCCGGCCGTGCGCCTGGTGGTCAGCGGTCATTCGCACACGGGCTATCTGTGCCGAGTGGGCGGCAAGCTGGTGACGCAAGCTGAAAAGTTCGGCCATATGCTGTCGCGCATTTCGCTGGTGGTGGACCGCCAGACCGGCAAGGTGGTCGATGCCAGTGCGCGCAATATCGTGGTGGAGCCGGGCAAGTATCCAGGCGTGCCGGAAGTGGACGCGCTGGTGGCATCCGTGCGTGCGCGCAGCAGCGCGGAACTGAACAAGCCGGTCGCGAAGCTGGCTGTGCCGTCGATCAGCAAGAACCTGATGTCCAATGCCGACGAATCGCCGCTGGGCCAGATCGTCGCCGACGCGATCCTGGCCAGCGGCCGCAAATGGGGGGCGCAAATCGCCTTCACCAACACCGGCGGCGTCCGTACGTCGCTTGAGGCCGGGACCGGCAATGTGGCCAACGTCGGCCAGGTGCAGGCGGTGCTGCCGTTCGGGAATGAAATCGTCGTCATGAACATGACAGGCGCGCAGATCATGGCGCTGCTGGAAGGGCAGTGGAGCGGCAGTGAGGCCGACAAGCGCGGCTTGCTGCAAGTGTCGGAAGGATTTGGCTACGCCTGGGATACTTGCAAGCCCAAGGGCCAGCGCATCGTGCGCGACAGCGTCAGGCTGAATGGCGTGCCGATCGGCGACGATACGAGCTATCGGGTGGCCGTGTACAACTTCCTCGCCGACGGCAATGATGGCTTCGTGACCTTCCGCCAGGGCAGCAACCGGGCGGCGACGGGCGTGCGTGACGTCGATTCGCTGCGCGAACATCTGCAGCGCCTGGAGCAATTCAACAAACCGGCCGGCACCTACGGCGCCGTCCCGCGCATCGTGCGCATCAAATAAGAAAGGGCCGACATGCGCCGTTACCTCCTCGCCGCCCTGCTGGCCGGCTGTTTCGCCAGCGCGGCCCAGGCGGCATTCCAGGTGCCAGGGTTTGAACTGGTGCAGACCGCGCCGGTTGAAACCACGCTTTCGAGCCCCGACCTGCGCGGGCCGATCGAAGTGTGGACGGAACTGTTCGACAACGCGAAATCGGAAATCTGCATCGGACAGTTTTATGTTGCCAGCGTGCCCGGTGCGCCATTCGAGAAAGTCATCGAGCGCCTGGAAGCGGCGGGCAAGCGCGGCGTGAAGATCCGCTTCCTGATCGACAGGAAGGGTGTTGCCGGCTTGTCGGAAAAGGCGACCGTGGAGCGCCTGCGCGCCATCCCCAACCTGGAGATGCGCGTGCTGGACGTCAACCAGCTGACCGGCAACGGCATCATCCACGCCAAGTACCTGACGGTGGACCGCAACGTGGCCTTCGTCGGCAGCCAGAACTTCGATTGGCGCGCCTTCACGCACATCCACGAAACGGGCTTGCGCATCACCGACGCGAAGATCGTCGGCCAGGTGCAGGCGATCTTCGACCAGGACTGGTCGGCGCAAGCCGCGCTGGCGGCCGGCAAGGCCGTGGCGCCATTGCAGGCAAAGTCCGCAATCCTCGCCAGCGCGCCGTCGGCGGCTTCGCTGGGATCGGCGTTGCCGCAAGAGGCCAGCTTCCTGGTTGCCAGCCCGGCCGCATTCAACCCGGCCGGCGTGGCTGATTCGGAAACCGTGCTGCCTGCGCTGCTGGCCGATGCGAAGCAGGAAATCCGGGTTTCGATGCTCGATTACGCGCCATTGAGCTATGGCCCGGGCGGAACGCGCCCGTTCTACGCCGTGGTCGACAATGCGCTGCGCGCCGCCGCCACGCGCGGCGTCAAGGTCAAGCTGCTGGTGTCGAACTGGAACACCGAAAAGCCGGCCATCTTTCACCTGAAATCGCTGGCCATGTTGCCGAACGTGGAAGTGCGCGTCGTGACGCTGCCGAAAGCGTCCACCGGCTTCATCCCGTTCGCCCGCGTCTGGCACAGCAAGACCATGGTCATCGACGGCAAACTCGCTTGGGTCGGCACCAGCAACTGGGCTGGCGGCTACTTCGACCTGTCGCGCAATATGGAAGTCGTCATGCGCAACGCCGACATGGCCAAGCGCCTGTATGCCTTGCAGGAGCAGGCCTGGAGTTCGCCGTATGCGGCGCCGCTCGATATCAATAAAGATTACCCGAAACCGAACAAAGGGAAAGAGGAATGAAGAAGCTTGCACTGATCGCGGCGCTGTCCGGCGCCTTCCTGTCGACCAATGCCATGGCCTGGGGCAATGCCGGCCATCGCATCGTGGGCGCGATCGCCGACAACCTGATCAAGGGTTCCAACGCCGAAAAGCAAGTGGCCATGCTGCTGCAACCGGGCGAAAACCTGGAGCAGGTCGCCAACTGGGCCGACTGCGTGAAGGGCACTTATTGCGGTCCGCAGACGCCGGAAATGAACGAGTACGTGGCGGCCCATCCCAAGCACACCGAATACCACTACACCGACGTCCCGTTCCAGCTGACCGAATACCACCTGCACGGCGTGGGCACGGCCGAACACGACGTGGTGCAGACGCTGCAGCAATGCATCGCGACGCTGCAGGGCAAGGGCGACGGCAAGTTCACCAAACGCCAGGCCTTGCTGATACTGACCCACCTGGCGGGAGACATCCACCAGCCGCTGCACGTCGGCGCCGCCTTCGTCGACAAGGAAGGCAAGTTCGTGGTGCCGAAGTCGGAAAAGGAAGTCGATTCCCTCAACATCTTCGATTCGCGCGGCGGCAACAACCTGCAGATGGATGAAGCGGCGCTGAAAGCGGCCAGCGCCAGGACCATCCCTGGCGAAGACGAAGAGAAGCCGAAGTACCCGACCAAACCATTCCATTCGTACTGGGACACCACGGCGGTCGATTACGCCATGCGCCGCAGCAGCATGCGCACGGTGGACAAGTTCACCCAGTGGGCGATCGACGGCAAGCCGGTGGTCACGCTGCCGAAAGGCGACATCGGCACCTGGCCGGTGCAGTGGGCCAACGATTCGCTGGCGGTTGCCAAGCAGGCATATGCCGACGTGACAGTGGGCGTGGCCAGCAGGCAGACCAGCCGCAGCGGCACTTCCTACATGGTGTGGGCGATGTCGGTGCCCGACAGCTACCCCGTGCCATCGTCCGCCATCGCCCGCGAACAGCTGATCAAGGGCGGCTACAACCTGGCCGGCCTGTTGCAGCGCATCTGGCCGTGAGTTGAACCATGTCCGGCCAGCCCACCCCAGCAAGCAAGCTTCCCGCCGGCGTCTGGGTGCTGGGGCTGGTCAGCATGCTGATGGATACTTCCTCGGAAATGATCCACAGCCTGCTGCCGCTGTTCATGGTCGGCACCCTGGGCGCGAGCGCCCTGGCGGTCGGCATCCTTGAAGGGCTGGCGGAAGCGATCGCGCTGGCTGTCAAGGTATTCTCCGGCACCCTGAGCGACTACCTGGGCAAGCGCAAGATGCTGACCGTGCTTGGTTACGCACTGGCCGCCCTGTCCAAACCCCTGTTTGCCGTCGCCGGTTCGATGACGGCGGTGACCACGGCCCGCCTGCTGGACCGCGCCGGCAAAGGCATCCGCGGCGCGCCGCGCGATGCCTTGCTGACCGACTTGACGCCGCCGCAAGTACGCGGCGCGGCCTTCGGCTTGCGCCAGGCACTCGACACGGTGGGCGCCTGCGCCGGGCCGTTGCTGGCTTCCGGGCTGATGCTGCTGTGGGCCAACGACTTCCGGCGGGTGTTCTGGGTGGCCGTGATCCCTGGCGTGCTTGCCGTCGTGCTGCTGGTGGCCGGCGTGCGCGAGCCGGCACGCCAGGCCGGCCAGCTGCGCGTCAATCCCCTGCGGCGCGACCAGTTGCGCAAGCTGGAATGGGCCTATTGGCGGGTGGTCCTGCTCGGCGTGCTGTTCATGCTGGCGCGGTTCAGCGAGGCGTTCCTCGTGCTGCGCGCCCAGGAACGCGGCATGGGCCTGGCCCAGGTGCCGCTGGTGATGGGCGCCATGAGCCTGACCTATGCCCTGTCGGCGTATCCCTTCGGCAAACTGTCGGACCGCGTCAGCCATGCCTGGCTGCTGGCGCTGGGCTTGCTGGTGCTGGTGGCTGCCGACGCAGTGCTGGCCCTGGCTGGCGGCTGGGCTGGCGTATTTGCCGGGGTGCTGCTGTGGGGCCTGCACATGGGCATGACGCAAGGCTTGCTGTCGGCCATGGTGGCCAATGCGGCGCCGGACCAGCTGCGCGGTACCGCCTTTGGCCTGTTCAACCTGGCATGCGGCGCCGCTTTGCTGTTGGCCAGCGCCCTGGCCGGGCTGCTATGGGACCGCTATGGTCCGGTCTTCACGTTCGGCGCGGGCGCCGCCTTTGCGCTGTTGACGCTGGCGATGCTGGCGCTGTTGCCCAAGGCCGGCGGCACGGCTACCTGAGCCACAGCTCATTGCGCTGCAGCGGCGTTTCCGGCGGCAGCGCGGGATTCGGCAAATCGATGACGTGCCGCCTGCCAATCTGGGCACGCTCGATCTCCTTCCCTTTGTGCCGACGCAGCAGGGCGGCCAGCGTGCCGTCGCGCACCAGCCTCTCCATGCCGGCCGTGATGCGCTCGGCCAGCTTGTACCCCTCGGCGTCGCGCCGCACGAAAAAATAGCGCGGCAGCGGGTAGTGCAGCATCAGCGTCGGCTCGATCACGATGCTGGGGCGGACCTTGCGGTTGGCCTCGTATTCGCGCGCCGCCTCGTCAATGGCGCGCGGGAAGAAATCGAAACGGCCTCCTTCCAGCATGCCCATCAGGGCATCGGGACGCTGCGCCTCCACCACGCTGATGCCGGCGGACGACAGGATGTCCGCATCCACCCAGTCCTGTCCCTGGCCGGCGCTGAAGCGCCGCAAGTCGTCCAGCGTGCGCACGGAAGCAAAGCGGGGCACGTCGGCTTTGCGTACCAGCAGCAGCCGCATGCCCATCAGTCCGCGGTCGATGGGGATGCGGATGGGCCGGAAACGGGACTCGAGTCCGCGGTCGGTGGCGCGGGCGATGACGTTGATGTGGCCATCCGCTGTGGCCAGTTCCTGCACCATGCGCGCGACCGACATTGGTTCGCGCCATGGGGTTAGCGTGTAGCGGCCATGGGTGGCCTTGGTGCTCTGCAGTGCCGCGCGCAGGACGATCCAGTCGAATTCGCTACGGTTGTCGGCGACGGTGAAATACTGCGGGAACACGACCCGCGTGTCGGCCGCGTGCAGGTTGAAGCAGAGGCAAGATAGTATTGCTTGCAACAGGCGTCGGACCATGGTGGCACCCCCTTCGCGCTGCTGAATATAGCATGGTGCCGCGTCCGCCGGCGCCAGCTGTCGCTGGCGCGCGGTGAAAGGAAGTTGCGCTTAGCGCGACTTGACGAACGGTACGCCAATGGCTTTCGGCGCGACCGACTTGGCCATCAGGCCGGCCAGCACGATCACGGTGACGACGTAAGGCACCATCTGGATCAGGGCCCCCGGGATGCGGCCGATCACCGGCAAGTCCACGCCCTCGAGCTGGATCTGCACGGCGCCGAAGAAGCCGAACATCAGGCAGCCCAGGAAGGTGTACACCGGGCGCCAGTTGCCGAACACCATGGCGGTCAGCGCCAGATAGCCGGCACCGGCCGACATGTCGCGCAGGAAGAAGCCCGATTGCACGACAGCCAGGTAGGCACCGGAGAAGGAGCACAGCACGCCTGCAATCAGCATGGCAGCGTAGCGGGTGCGTTCCACCGACACGCCGGCGGCATCGGCTGCATGCGGGTTTTCGCCGCAGGCGCGCAGGCGCAGGCCGAAGCGCGAGTGGTACAGGAACCAGTGCACCAGCGGCACCAGGATGAAGGCCAGGTAGACCAGCACCGAGTGGCCGCCAATCAGCTTGGTGTAGAACCAGCCCAGGAAGGGCACGTCGGCCACGGCGGCGCTGCCCGGCAGCACCACGTCGAACAGGCGCGCTTCGCCCAGGTCCGGCGTGCGGCCGCCTTGCTGGAAGAAGTATTGCGCGACCACGAAAGTCAGGCCGCTCATGGCGATGTTGATGGCGATGCCGCCTACCAGCTGGTTGCCCTTCTGGGTGATGGCGACGAAGCCTTGCAGCATGGCCAGCGCGACGGAGACGCCCATGCCGGCCAGGATGCCGAACCATGGGTTCTGGGTTGCAAATGCGACGGCGGCGGAGACGAAGGCGGAAGCCAGGATCTTGCCCTCCAGGCCGATGTCGATCACGCCGGAGCGTTCGGCGAACAGGCCGGCCATGGCGGCAAAAATCAGCACCGGCGCATTGCGCACGGTGGAGACGATGATGGAGCCCAGGTGGAGATCTTCGAATGTCATGGTCTTATCCCTTGCGCGATTTGAGCAGCTTGATGATGGCCGGGGCGTACAGGTTTTCCATCGCGCCGCAGAACAGGATGATCAAGCCCTGGATGAAGATGAAGGTTTCGGTCGGGATGTTCGGCTTTTCCAGCGACAGGTCGAAGCCGCCCTGGATCAGGGCGCCGAACAGCACGGAGGACAGGAAGATGCCGACCGGGTGCTGACGGCCCATCAGCGCAATCGCGATGCCGACAAAGCCCGCGCCGCCGACGAAGTTGAGCGACAGGTAGTGGGTCGAACCCATGATGGAGTTGACCGAGCCCAGGCCGGCCAGCGCGCCGGAAATCAGCATGACGATGATGATCATGGCGCTGATCTTCACACCGGCGTAATGGGCGGCATGCTGGTTCAGGCCCAGCGCGCGCACCTTGTAGCCCCAGGACGAGCGCCACATCACGATGCCGTACAGCGCCAGCGCAATGATGGCGAAGAAGAAGCTGATATTCAGCGGGGTGTCGCCCAGCACCGGGAACCAGTCGCCCAGGCGCGGCATTTCGGCGGCGCTCGAGAACACGCGCGAAGCGGTATTCTGCTCGCCCGGCGGGATCAGGTATTTCACGATCACGAAGTTCATCAGCGAGGCGCAGATGAAGTTGAACATGATGGTGGTCACCACAATGTGCGAGCCGCGCTTGGCTTGCAGGTAGCCTGGGATGAAGGCCCACAGCGCGCCGAACAGGGCGGCACCCGCGATGCCGGCCGCGATCAGCAGGTACCAGGGCAGGGTGGCGTCGAAGGCCAGCATGGCCAGCGTCAGGCCAAGGCCGCCGAAATACATCTGGCCTTCCGCACCGATGTTGAACAGGCCGGCTTGCATCGCGATCGACACGGCCAGGCCGGTGAACACGAAGGTCGAGGCGTAGAACAGGGTGTAGGACAGCCCTTCCGGATTGACGACGGCGCTGTTGATCAGGATCTGCAGCGATTCCAGCGGGTCTTCGCCCATCAGGTGGATCGCCAGCGCGGCCACCAGCAGGGCGGACAGCAGGTTCAGGATGGGGAGGACAAAGCCGGTTGCCCAGCGTGGCATATCGTTCGTGGTCATGGTCAGTGTTTATGCATGCCACCCATCAGCAAGCCGATGCGGGTGGTGTCGAATTCGTCGATTTTCAGTTCGCCGGTGATTTTGCCGCCGCACATCACGAGGATGCGGTCGGCCAGGGCGCGCACTTCTTCCAGTTCCACCGACACCAGCAGGATCGCCACGCCCTGGTCGCGCAGGGCCAGCAGCTGGGTGTGGATCGATTCGATGGTGCCGATGTCCACGCCGCGCGTCGGCTGGCCGACCAGCATCAGCTTGGGCTTGGCCAGCACTTCGCGCGCGATCACCACTTTCTGCTGGTTGCCGCCGGAGAGCAGGCCGATGCGCAAGTCGGGATTGGCCGGACGCACGTCGAATTCCTTCAGCAGGCCGGCGCAGCGCTGGGCGATGCCCTTGAAGTCGATCAGGCCCCACTTGTTCTTCACCTTGTCCTGGTAGCCGAAGAAGGTGTTCTGCATCACGGAGAAGGCCTTGATCACGCCGTCGCGCAGGCGGTCTTCCGGCACGTGGCCGATGCCCAGTTCGCGGAACCTGGTCGGCAGTCCGTCGGCATCGCTGCGGCCGGCGAAGGGCAGGGGCTTGCCTTCGAAGTCCACTTCACCGGAGGTCGGCAGCTTCATGCCGGACAGAATTTCCATCAGCTCGGACTGGCCGTTGCCGGAGACGCCGGCAATGGCCACGATTTCGCCGGCGCGCAAGGTGAAGCCGATGTCCTGCAGCAATTTGACGCCGTTGCTGTCGGCCAGCTGCAGGTTCTTCACTTCCAGCACCGGCTTGCCCGGGTTATAGGCGCCGCGCGGCAGGTTGTTCTCGATCGGGCGGCCCACCATCATCTGCGCCAGTTCTTCCTTGCTGGTGTCGGCGGTCTGCACCGCGCCGACCACGCGGCCGCCGCGCATCACGGTGACGGTGTCGGTGATGTCCTTGATCTCCTGCAGCTTGTGGGTGATCAGGATGATGGTCTTGCCCTGTTCCTTGAACAGGCGCAGGATTTCGAACAGCGACTCGGTCTCCTGCGCGGTCAGCACGGCGGTCGGCTCGTCCAGGATCAGGATGTTGGCCGAGCGGTAGATCTGCTTCAGGATTTCCACGCGCTGCTGGGCGCCGACGGACAGGTCGTGGATGGTGGCCAGGGGATCGACGTCCAGGCGATAACGTTCGCAAATCTCGCGCAGCTTTTTCTCGGTGTCGGCGCGGTGCTCGCGCAGGCGGAAACCGCCTTCGCTACCAAGCATCACGTTGTCCAGCACCGTCATGTTCTCGACCAGCATGAAGTGCTGGTGCACCATGCCGATGCCCAGGCGGATCGCCTCGTGCGAGTTGTGGATGTGCTGCACTTTGCCGTCCAGCAGGATCTCACCGCCATCCGCGCGGTAATAGCCGTACAGGATGCTCATCAAGGTCGACTTGCCGGCGCCGTTCTCGCCCACCAGGCCATGGATGGCCCCTTTGGCGATGGAGAAGCTGACGTCCGTATTCGCCTTGACCGCCCCAAAGTGCTTGGAGATGTTGCGGAATTCTACTGCTGGCGTCATAGGGATTTTCGGGTCTTATTTACTGAAAAACGCGCCGGACGGGGTTCCCCGTCGGCGCGTTCTCGTTAATGGAACTGCAGGTCAGGCCGGGCAAGCGGCATTGGTGGTGCGGATATCGATGACCTTTACCTTGCCATCGATGATGTCCTTGCGCGCGCCCATGACTTTCTTTTCGATCTCAGGCGTGATCAGCTTGCGGTTGTTGGCGTCCAGTGCCCAATCCACGCCGCCTTCCTTGATGCCCTTGGCGGTCACGCCGGCCTTCCAGGTACCGTTCTTCACCTGCATGAAGGAGTCGTACACGGCATTGTCGACGCGCTTGACCATGGAAGTCAGCACCGAGCCGGGATACAGATGGTTCTGGTTGGAGTCCACGCCGATCGACAGCTTGCCTTTTTCCTTGGCGGTCTGCAGGGTGCCCATGCCGGAACCGCCGGCCACCGCGAACACCACGTCCACGCCGCGGTCGAACTGGGCACGCGCCAGTTCGCCACCCTTGGCAGGGTCGTTCCAGGCGGCGGAAGTGGTGCCGACCATGTTGGAAATCACTTCGGCTTTCTTGTCCACCGATTTGGCGCCTTGTGCATAGCCGCAGGCGAAGGTGCGGATCAGCGGAATGTCGATGCCGCCGATAAAGCCCAGTTTCTTGGTCTTGGATGCCATGGCCGCCGCCACGCCGACCAGGTACGAACCTTCTTCTTCCTTGAACGTCACGGAATTGACGTTATTGCCTTGCGCCACGCCGTCAATCAGCACGAACTTCACGTTCGGGAATTCCTTGGCGACTTTCTGCACGGCCTGGGTCTGGGCGAAGCCGATCGAAGCGATCAAGTCCAGCTTCTTGCGCGCCAGGCCGCGCAGCACTTGCTCGGCCTGGGTGTCGCTGCTGGCTTGAACTTCAGTGAACTTGATGCCGGTGTCCTTCTTGAAGCGCTCGGCGCCTTCGAAAGCGGACTGGTTGAACGACTTGTCGAATTTGCCGCCAGCGTCATACACGATGGCCAGTTTCGGATCGGCCGCGTTTGCGCTGGCCACCACCGTAACTGCTGCGATCATCATGCTAAGTTGTTTGATTTTCATGTAAGGGCTCCGTCGAAGTTCGTTATTGTATATTTTTATGGAGTGCCTCGTTCCGCTTTTTCGTGCCAATACAAGCCACGGCACCATGTAGCTTGCCAACAACACACAAATGCAATTTTTATACATACACCCTTGATTAATTCTTGGGCACGTAATCAAACTGCAATCACCTGTTCAACCGACTGAATCTGCTTGTCAGGGCATGGATTCGTGGCTCACTACTATGCAACAGGCGCTATATGTATGGCAAATACGTTTTTACTTGCTTATTTATATGGAGGCCAACTAAATGAAGGCTTGCTCGTAAGTAAGAGAGGGTAGTTGCTTTCGTGTTAGGATTCGCGCCAATGCAACATTACGTTACTTTTATCTAAGATTGGAACATCGGGTATGGATAAACGCCTCAAGCACTCCCTGATCGCCCTGGCTGTCGCCAGCGCATTCCCCCTGCATATCGCCTCCGCCCAGGAAGCCCAGGCGGCTGAAGAAGCCAAAAAGCCGGGCCAGCTCGAAACCGTGATCGTTACCGCGCAGCGCCGCGCCGAAAACATCAAGGACGTCCCGATGGCTATCGCCACCCTGAAGGGTGAAAAGCTGGACGTGCTGACTTCCGGCGGCCAGGACATCCGTTTCCTGAACGGCCGTTCGCCATCCGTGTCCGTGGAATCGGACTACGGCCGTACTTTCCCGCGTTTCTATATCCGCGGCCTGGGTAATACCGACTTCGACCTGAACGCTTCGCAGCCGGTTGGCCTGGTGATGGACGACATCGTGCAGGAAAACCCGATGCTGAAGGGCTTCCCGGTGTTCGACGTCGACCAGGTTGAAGTGCTGCGCGGCCCGCAAGGCACCCTGTTCGGCCGCAACTCCCCGGCCGGCGTGATCAAGTTCGACTCGGCCAAGCCGGTATTCCGCCAGGAAGGCTACTTCAACGTCGGCTTCGGCAAGGACCGCGTGCGCAATTTCGAAGGCGCTTACAACATCCCTGCCAACGACGTCTTCGCCACCCGCATCTCGCTGCAGTCGCAGCACCGCGGCGACCGCGTGCACAACGACCGCCCGAACGCGCCGACCCGCGATTTCGAAGGCTACAAGGACAACGCCGGCCGTATCCAGTTCCTGCTCAAGCCGAGCAAGGACTTCAGCGCGCTGCTGAACGTGCACGCCCGCGACATGGACGGTAACGCCACCCTGTTCCGCGCCAACATCCTGAAGAAGGGCACCAACGAGCTGGTCGACAACTTCGACTACAAGTCCTACCCGACCGATGGCGGCAACTCGCAAAGCCTGAAGAACAAGGGCGCCAACCTGCGCCTGCGCTGGGACACCCCAGGCCTGACCTTCCACTCGATCACCGGCTACGAGTCGCTGGAATTCTTCTCGCGCGGCGACGTGGACGGCGGCTATGGCGCTTCCTACGCGCCGCCGATGGGCCCGGGCTTCATCCCGTTCGTGGTGGAAACCGCCGACCTGATCCCAGACCACGAGCAGTGGTCGCAGGAATTCCGCGTCGAATCGAACAACAAGGGCCCGCTGCAGTGGATCGCCGGCCTGTTCTACTTCGACGAGCACATCCAGATCGATTCGATCTCCTACAACTCGCTGGCGCCGGGCAATCCGCAAAATGCCGCTTACGCGACCCAGCAGCAGGACGCCAAGTCGTGGGCAGCCTTCGGTACCGTCAACTACACCGTATCGGACGCCTTCAAGCTGCGCGCCGGCCTGCGCTACACCAAGGACAAGAAGGACTTCGTGGCGCGCCGCTTCGAGCCGACCGGTTCGACCAACCTGCCGCTGCACGATACGTCGAGCAACGTGAGCTGGGACCTGAGCGGTACTTACACCCTGAACAAGGACACCAACCTGTTCGGCCGCGTCGCCACCGGCTACCGCGCGCCTTCCATGCAGGGCCGCCTGTTCGACCTGACTTCCAAGCCTTCGCAGGCTGACGCGGAAAAAGCCGTGTCGGTGGAATTCGGCGTCAAGCAGGACCTGTTCGACCGCCGTGCCCGCATGTCGGCCACCGTGTTCAACTACCGCATGAAGGACAAGCAACTGACCGCCGGTTCGGGCACCGTCAACATGAACCAGCTGGTCAACGCCGACAAGGTGACCGGCCGCGGCGTGGAACTGGACCTGCAAGCCAACCTGAGCGATGCCTGGGCCGTGACCTTCGGCACCAGCTACAACGACACCGAAATCAAGGACGCGAACCTGTTCGTGCAGCCTTGCGGTGGCGGTTGCACCGTGCTCGATCCGACCCGCCCTGTGACCGGCGGCACCGTTGCAGTCATCGACGGCAACCCGCTGCCGCGCGCACCGAAGTGGCAGCACAACTTCACCCTGCGCTTCAGCCAGCCGCTGGGCGATGGCGAAGTCTACGCCTATACCGACTGGGCATACCGCACCTCGTACAACTTCTTCCTGTACGAAGCGGCCGAGTACAAGGCGAAGGAACTGCTGGAAGGCGGCCTGCGCGTGGGTTACCGCTGGAACGACGGCAAGTATGAGCTGGCTGCCTATGGCCGCAACATCACCAACCGTATCCAGGCCCTGGGCGCGATCGACTTCAACAACCTGACCGGTATCGTCAACGAACCGCGCACTTACGGCGTGCAGTTCAAGGCGCAGTTCTGATTGGTTAAACCGGTAAACCGGGGTCAGACCCAAGGGTCTGACCCCCGCTGGTGTCTGACCCTTAGGGTCTGACACCGGTTTACCGGTTTTAAAAGCGGTTAAGATACCTCCTTCCAAAAAAGAAGGAGGACAGATTGCAAACAGCCGTCAACATGTGGCCGCTGCTGGGCGTGGCCGTGATCGTGCTCGGTTTCCTGCTGCGCCTGCACCCCGTGCTGGTCGTGGTCGCCGCCTGCTTCACCACCGGTTTCGCCGCCTTCATGCCGGTCGACGCCTTGCTCGCCTCACTCGGCACCGCCTTCGTCAAGACCCGCAACCTCCCAATGATCTACCTGCTGCCGCTGGCCGCCATCGGCCTGCTGGAGCGTTTCGGCCTGCGCGAGCACGCCCAGTCCGCAGTGGCGCGCGTGCGCTCCGCCACCGCCGGCCGCCTGCTGATCGTCTACCTCGCCGTGCGCGAGCTGTCGGCAGCAATGGGATTGACCTCATTAGGCGGCCACCCGAACATGGTGCGTCCTGTCGTCGCCCCGATGGCCGAAGGCGCAGCGCAATTGCGCAATCCGGCGCTGGACGAAGCCCAGCGCCACCGTATCCGCGCCATGGCCGCCGCCACCGACAATGTCGGCCTGTTCTTCGGCGAAGACATCTTCGTCGCCTTCGGCGCCATCGTATTGATGCAAACGGTGCTGCGCGCCGAAGGCATTGAAGTCGACCCGCTGCATATGGCGCTATGGGGCATCCCCACCGCGATCTGCGCCTTCATCATCCACGCCTGGCGCCTGAACCGGCTGGACCGCTACCTCGTCGCGGGGAGCGCCAAATGATCGTCCGCGTCGAATACTTCTACTACCTGCTGGGCATCATGCTGGCGCTGGTCGCCCTGATGTCCTTCGGCGACCGCACCAATCCGCGCCGCTGGACCACGGGCCTGTTCTGGGCCTTGTACGCGATGATCTATCTGGTGGGTGACCGTATCCCGCCCGCGATGGCTGGCCTGGCGATGATCGCGATGGCCGTGCTGGCCGGTTTCGGCGGCGTCAGGAGCGGCAAGCCCGACGTGCTGCCCGACGACGTGCGCCAAGCCAGCGCCGCGCGGCTGCGCCACAAACTGTTCGTCCCCGCGCTGGTGATTCCCGCCGTGACCATGGCCGGCGCCACGCTGTTGAAAGATGTCCGCATCGGCGAACTGTTCGTGCTCGACCAGAAGCACCTGACGCTGGTGAGCCTGGGTTGCGCCGCCGTCATCGCCGTCGGCGTGGCGTGCTGGCTGACGCGCTCCACGCCGCTGCAGGCTGGCCGTGAATCGCGCCGTCTGGTGGATGCGATGAGCTGGGCCATCGTCTTGCCCCATATGCTGGCCGTGCTGGGCCTGCTGTTCAGCGAAGCCGGCGTCGGCAAGGCCGTGGCCCAGGTCTCGGGCAGCCTGGTCGGCGCGGATTCGAAATTGGCGGCGGTGGCGCTGTACTGCATCGGCATGGCGGTGTTCACCATCGTGATGGGCAATGGCTTTGCCGCCTTCCCCGTGATGGCGGGCGGCGTCGGCGTGCCGGTGCTGTTGGCGCAGTATGGCGGCAATCCTGCCGTGATGGCGGCCATCGGCATGTTCAGCGCTTATTGCGGTACCCTGATGACGCCGATGGCAGCCAACTTCAACATCATCCCGACTGCCTTGCTGGACCTGCCGGACCGCAATGCCGTGATCAAGGCACAGATACCGACCGCCTTGCCGCTGCTGGGCGCAAACATCATCCTCCTGTATTTCCTCCTATGAAGACTGTACTGCTGACCGGCTTCGAGCCATTTAACAAGGAACCGATCAATCCTGCCTGGGAAGCCGTGCGCGCGCTCGACGGCTGGAGCGAAGACGGATTTCGTGTGGCCGCGCGCCAATTGCCTTGCGTGTTCGGCGATGCCAATGCCGCCATGCGCAGCCTGATCGATGAGTTGCAACCTGCGCTGGTGATCGCCGTCGGCCAGGCCGGCGGCCGCGTCGACCTGTCGATCGAGCGCGTGGCGATCAACGTCGACGACGCGCCGATCATGGACAACGCCGACCAACAATTGGTCGATGAGCCGATCGTCGTGGGCGGCCCCGCGGCCTATTTTTCGACGCTGCCGATCAAGGCCATCGTCGCCGCGCTGCGCACAGCGGGCTTGCCGGCATCGGTATCGCAGACCGCCGGTACCTTCGTCTGTAACCATGTGTTCTATGGCCTGATGCACACGCTGGCCGGCCGCAGCGACGTCAAGGCCGGCTTCATCCACATTCCTTACTTGCCCGAACAGGCGGCGCGCCATCCCGGCGCCGCCAGCATGTCGCTGCCCCAGTTGGTGCAAGGCTTACAAATAGCTATCAGAACAGCCACGGCAACGACGGGCGATATTGCAACGGAAGGCGGCGCAACACACTGAAAGATACATTTTGAGAGCACACATCGTGGGGCATCGGCATAGAATGGGACACTTTCCTGAACACAAGGAGACTTGCCATGTTGAAGGCTCTACGTTTTCTGCCCTTTGCATTGTCCACCCTTGCGCCGCTTGCAAGCCATGCTTGTTCCAGCGAACCATTCATCGGCAGCATGTGCATCATGGCCTGGCCGAAGGCCAACGGCTTCGGTGGCGGCATGTATTTGCAGGCGAATGGTGCACAGCTGCCGATGTCGAATTACCAGGCCCTGTTTGCAGTCATTGGCTTTACGTATGGCGGTAATAACAGTTCCATCTTCAACCTGCCCGACCTGCGCGGACGCACGATTATCGGCGCCGGACAGGGACCCGGCTTGCCCGCCTATCTTTGGGGCCAGGCGGGCGGTGCCGCGACAGCCACGCTGACGACGGCCAACCTGCCGAGCCATGTGCATGACGCCAGCACTGCCGCGGTCAATGTTTCGATGGCGAACGTGACGGCGAAGTCAACGCTGTCCGGACTGGCGGCGACGACCTCCATGGCGGGTGTGCAGGGGACCGTGGCAGGCAGCGCGTTCGCGCTGAATGCCTACAACGGCAACGGCGGCGCGAGCGCAGCATCCGGCGCCGCGCTGGCGACCGCGAACGGCCCAGCCAGCAAAATCTACGCTTCCAATGCACCGAACGTGCCGATGGCTGCCGGCAGCATCAGCGGCAACGCAAATGTCGCCTTTGCCGGAAACCCGACGACCAGCATCACCGGGGGCAGCGTGACCACAACATTGACTGGTGCGCCGACAGCAACCTTGCAGGGTTCGACGGGTGTCACGGGCGGCGGCAACGCTTTCAGCGTCATGCAGCCATACGTGCCGATGACGATATACATTGCCGTTAACGGACTGTTCCCGACAGTCGATTGAGATGTTTGCTTTACCTCGATTGCTCGCCAGCGCCGCGTGGTCGCTTGCCCTGGCCGGTGCGGCACAAGCTGCGGCCGATGGCCTGGCGTCGGCACAAGCTGCCCTGGCATCAGGCGACTACCGCAGCGCGTACGCTGCCTACCGGAAGGAGGCGCCGCGCAGCGCCCTGGCGCAATTTACCCTAGGTATGTTCTTGCGCGAAGGCTGGGGCATGGCGCGCGATCCGGCCGCAGCGTGCAAATGGTTCGAGCAAGCGGCGGCTGGCCGGGTGCCCGCCGCCGCACACTTCTGGGCCGACTGCCTGGCTGAAGGCATCGGCACGGCGGCGGACATCCCGCGCGCGCTTGAGTCTTACGACCGTGCAGCCGAAGGCGGCCATTTGATTTCATGGTGCAGCGCTGCCGATTACCACCTGCAGGGCCGCGGTGTGCCGCAAGATGTGGCGCGGGGACTGTCGCTGTGCGAACAGGCGGCACAGGCGCACTCGGCGCCTGCCATGCTGCAGCTGGCGCGCTACTTTCAACAGGGTGTTGGCATGCCGAGTAACCCCGCCATGGCGCGCCACTGGTACCAGCGTGCTGCCGACATCGGCGCGCCTGAAGCGCAGTATCAGCTTGGCCTGATGCTGGCGCAAGGCGAAGGCGGAGCAGTCGATCTAAACGCCGCGCTGTTTCATCTTGAGACTGCCGCCAGCGCAGGCTTTATCCCGGCTTATCTTCCTACGGCTCGCCTGTATGCCAGTGCGCCAGTGCAGCCTGGTACGGGCGCGCTGGCGCCTGAACACCTGGCCAAGATCTACTTATGGACCATGGCTGCCGATGCCCGTGCAACGAGTGCGGAAGAAAAGGCAGAGGCGGGGCAGTTGCTGGCGCAAGTGCTGTCGGTGATGCCCTACACCTGGCGAACAAAACTAGATCGGCAAGTTGCCGAGCATGTGGCGAAGCACGCCGCAATATCTTCAAACCGGAGCAATTGAGATGACCAAGCTTTCTTCCGAATTCGACCTGCCGCAGATAAGCGAAAGCGGCCGTGTGGCCGCATTTGTCGATACGTCCGTTGCGGGCTGGCAGTCGATCGTGGCCAGCCTGCCGGAAGGTATCGAAGTTGTCGTGATAGACGGTGCGCGCGACGGCCTGACGCAGATGGCGGAGTGGGCGGCAACGCACCAGGGCTACGGCGCGCTGCACATTCTGTCGCACGGTGGCGCAGGGCGCGTTTCGCTTGGCAGTACCCACCTGACGAGCGACTTGCTGGCGCAGTCCGGCGCCAGCGCGGCGCTGGCCGCGTTGGGCCGAGCGCTGCGTCCAGACGGTGACCTGCTGCTGTATGGCTGCGATGTGGCAGCAGGTGAACAGGGCCAGGCTTTCATTGAAGCACTGTCGCGCGCCACCGGCGCCGATGTCGCCGCCTCCCAGGACGCGACCGGTGCTGCAATCCTGGGCGGCAATTGGGCTTTGGAAAGCTGGCACGGCCATATCGAGACTGCCGTGTTGCAGGCAGTGAGCTATACCGGCCTGCTCAGTACGATCTCATTCGACAGCAGTCAAGTCGACATGCAATTCGACCAGACCAGTGTCACCCGCGTGGAAACAGTCAGCGGCCAAATTATTACGTTCTCCGGAGGGGCCTTGCCCGGCAATGGCCTCGGCGCCGTTCCCGAAGGCGACGGGGACTATCTGTACTCCTACACTGGTGTCGACAATGATTACAAGCTGACGATCAGTGCCGATGCGGGGTATACCTTTGACCTCACCTCCGCCAAATTCGTGTCGCCTTTGTTAAGCGCATCGATAGTGCTCACCTACAGCAACGGATCGACGACCCCGTTCAGCCAGGCGTTGTCCGGCGGCAGCACGACGGTCAACAGTTTCAGCACTTCCATTGACGACGTAACCAAGGTCGTGATCTCCGGCGCGGACTACCTCGTCTTCAATGACTTTGCGATTTCGGACGTTAAGCCCATTCCGCCGGCACCTACCGTCAGTGCGTCGAATATCAGCTATACATCGACGGGCAGCGGAACGGGCGGGACGTACAAGATCGGCGACACGGTAACCGTCAGCTGGGACAACAGCGGCACGGGGGACAACAATTCCAGCGTAACCGGTGTGAGCATCGACTTCAGCCAGTTCGGCGGGGGGGCCGTGTCGGCCAGCGAATCCTCGGGGGTGTGGAGTGCCAGCTATACCATTCTTTCCGGCGCCATCGACCTGACAGGCCGCAAGGCGTCCGTTACGGCCAGCAACGCCGGCAGCAGTTCGGCGGCGGTGCCCACTTCCGCGGGCCTGACGGTGGACAATGTCGCGCCAGTGGTCACCGATGGCCGCATCTCGATCAGTGGCGCGAGTGGAACTGGTGGCGCCTACAAGATTGGCGACACGGTTACCGCAACGTGGAACAACACCGCTGGTGGCGATAACAACTCGGACGCGATTTCATCCGCGACGGTGGACTTCAGCGCTTTTGGCGGTGGCGCGGCGGTCAGCGCAACGAATTCGTCCGGCACCTGGACGGCGACCTACACCA
Organism: uncultured Duganella sp.; assembly: GCA_946482335.1. The sequence goes on from CAMLRG010000036.1 coordinate 25,658, forward strand.
TCGTATCGGGGGGCATCGATAGCGGCAATCGGAACGTGTCGGTCACGGCAACCGACAATGCCGGGAACGCTACGACCCGAGCAGATTCGAGTAATGCTATGGTCGACAACGTGGCGCCGACAGTCAGCGACGGCAATATTGCGATCAGCGGCGGCAGCGGGGCTGGGGGTGCCTACAAGATCGGCGATACAGTTGCCGTGAGCTGGAACAATACCGCGGCGGGCGACAACAATGCAGATACGGTTTCGTCCGCGACTGTCGACTTTAGCGCGTTCGGCGGGGGGGCGGCCGTCGCTGCGACGAATTCCGCTGGTACGTGGTCCGCCAGTTACACCATTGTCTCGGGCGCCATCAACGGCGCCACCAACCGCAATGTGTCGCTGACGGTAGCGGACAACGCCGGCAACACGACATCGACTTCCGACACCAGCAATGCGACCGTCGACAACGTCGCGCCAACCATTACGCTTGGCAGCGTCGCATTCTCTGTTGATAGCGGCTCCTCCGCCAGCGATTTCGTGACAGCCACCACGGCGCAGACGATCAGTGCCACCTTGAGTGGCGCGCTTGGCGCCGGCGACATCCTTTATGCATCTTTGGACAACGGCAGCACGTGGACCGACGTCACGGCCACTGTGGCGGGAACGGTGATGAGTTGGAGTACAACGTTGAGCAGTTCCGGAACGTTGAAGCTCAAAGTCAGCGACGCGGCAGGCAACGATGGCCCATCCACGAGCCAGGCATTCGTACTGGATACGTCGGCACCGAGCGCGCCCGCGGCGCCGGACATGACCTCAGGCACTGACAGCGGTATTTCAACGAGCGATGACATCACCAATGATGACACGCCGACATTCAGCGGTACTGCGGAAAGCGGCAGCTCCGTAACACTGTACGACAGCGACGGCACGACCATCCTTGGAACTGCCACTGCTGCAGGCGGCAATTGGTCGATTACTGCTTCTACGCTGGCCGCGGGCAACCATACGTTGACAGCCAGGGCGACCGATGTGGCAGGCAACGTATCCGGCGCTTCGTCCGGCCTGGCAATCACAGTAGACACCAGCGCGCCTACCGGGCTCGCGATGAGTTCGACAAGCGTAGCGACCGCCAACGCCGGCAGTGCCGCTACCGTGGCGACCCTATCGGCGAGCGACAGTCAGGCGATCACGTATGCGCTGGCCGTTGGCAATGGCACCAACGACGCGGACAACGGCAGCTTCAGCATTTCCGGCAACAGTTTGAAGGTTGGCAGTTTCGCGCTCTCCGCCGGATCGTACAAAGTCTATTTGTCGGCTACCGACGCGGCCGGGAATGCTGCCGCGCAGGCCTTCACCATAAATGTGGACGATGCGCCGAGCGTCAGCAGTATCGTGCGCGCAGGCGGCGTCTCGTCGACGGTGTTGGCCAGCGCCACCTCGATCAATTACACCGTGACTTTCAGTGAAGGCGTGACAGGCGTGGACGCCAGCGATTTCTCGCTGACGGGCTCCGGCAGTGCCAGCGGCAGCATTGCCGCGGTGAGCGGCAGCGGTAGCACCTATACCGTGACGGTGGACAGCCTGGCAGGCGACGGCACCCTGCGGCTCGATCTGAATGGCAGCGGCACCGGCATTGCGAACGGCGGTAGCACTCCGATCGCCGGCGGCTATGGCGCGGGGCAGATTTTTACCCTGGACCACACCGCACCCGCCATGACGTTCGGCGGCATCGCATTCTCGGCCGATAGTGGTACTTCGGCGACCGACCTGGTCACGCAAACGGCGGCGCAGACCATCAGCGCGACGCTGAGTGCCGCGCTGGAGGCAGGCGATGTCGTGTACGGCTCGCTGGATGGCGGCTCAACCTGGACGGACGTCACGTCCAGTGTTTCGGGCACTTCGCTTGCGTGGGCTACTACGCTGGCCGCTTCGGATACGCTCCAGCTGAAGGTCGTCGACGCCGCCGGCAACGAAGGCGCCGCGACAAGCCAGGCCTATGTGCTCGATACCAGCGCACCGGCCGCGCCATCGACGCCAGACATGGAGTCTGGCAGCGATAGCGGCAGTTCGTCCAGCGACAATGTCACCAACGACACGACACCTGGCTTTAGCGGCACGGCCGAGAGCGGCAGTATCGTCAAGCTGTATGACAGCGACGGGACGACAGTGCTGGGCACGGCCACCGCGGCCGGCGGGGTCTGGTCGATCACCCCGTCCGCGTTAGGCGAGGGCAGCCACACGGTAACAGCCAAGGCGACCGATGTGGCGGGCAACGTCTCGGCGGCTTCGTCCGGGCTGACGGTGACTGTCGATACCACTGCGCCGTCCATCGCCTTCAGCGGTATTGCCTTCTCGGCCGACAGCGGCACTTCGGCGAGCGACTTCGTGACAGCCACGGCGGCGCAAACCATCACTGCCACGCTGGGCGCTGCCTTGACGGCGGGCGATGTCGTTTGGGGTTCGCTGGATGGCGGCGCGAGCTGGACCGACGTCACCGCCAGCGTTTCCGGCACGGCCCTGGCGTGGAGCGCTACGCTGACCGCATCCAATACTCTGCAGCTGAAGGTCACGGATGCGGCAGGCAACGATGGCGCAATCGGCAGCCAGGCATACGTGCTCGATACCAGCGGACCGGGCGCACCTTCGGCGCCGGATCTCGCAGCCGGCAGCGACAGCGGCAGTTCCTCTACTGACGACGTCACGAACGACACGACGCCGACTTTCGCCGGTACCGCGGAAAGCGGCAGTACGGTCACCTTGTACGATACGGACGGCAGTACTGCGCTGGGCTCCGCCGTTGCGACAGGCGGCAACTGGTCGATTACTTCCTCCGCACTTGCGGCAGGCAGCCATACGATAACAGTCAAGGCGACCGATGCCGCAGGCAATGTGTCGTCCGCCTCGTCCGGCACGACGATCTTGGTCGATGCCGGGGCGCCGGCCGTGGCATCGGTCGTGCGCACCGGCGCCGCCAGCACCAATGACGCCTCGGTCAGCTATACGGTGACGTTCAACGAGAGCGTGACGGGTGTGGACGTATCGGACTTTGCGCTGACCGCCAGCGGTACGGCTGGCGGGGCTGTGTCTTCGGTCAGCGGCAGTGGCAGCAGCTACACCGTCAATGTAACTGGCGTCAACGGCGACGGTACGCTGCGCCTCGACTTGAATGGCAGCGGCACCGGGATCGTGGATACGGCGTCCAATGCGATTTCTACCGGCTTTACGGCTGGCGAAGCATATACGCTGGACCACGTCGCGCCGACACTGACCATCACCAGCAGTACAACGTCCCTGCAGGAGGGCGAATCGGCAACGGTTACCTTTACCTTCAGTGAAGACCCTGGCAGCAGTTTTGCAGCCGGTGACGTGGCCGTCACCGGGGGCACCCTGGGTGCCTTGTCCGGAACCGGCACGGTGCGCACGGCAAGCTTCACTGCGACCACGGCGGGCAACGCTGCGCTGAGCGTCGCCGCCGCCAGCTATACCGATGCCGCCGGCAACGCCGGTGGCGGCGCTACCAGCGCTGCCTTGACGGTGACCGCAGCGCCGCAGACCGGCAATCTGGTCGACGGCGTGCCGGTGACCAGCAACACGGCCCTGGATCCGCAAACCGGCCTGTCCGAGACGACGACGGTGGTGGCGCCGATCGCGCCGACGCGCGTGGACGATCCGAATACGCCAAACGCCACGCTGGCCGATATTCCGCTCGGTATCGGCAGCGGTCCTGTGGCCACTGGGCTGACGGTGGGGCTCGCGGTGGGCACCGGTTTGCAGGCGGAAGGACCGGCGGCGCTGCTGACCAACAGCCAGGCATTGCTGGACCTGATCCAGCGCATCGAAGACCGCACAGTGAACGGCTCTCCTTCGCAAGTCGACATGACCGGCGACGGCCAGGACTTCCTGGGGGCATTGGGCAGCGGAGTGCGGCTGCAGACCGGCACCCTGGCGTTGCAGGGCGGCGGGGCTGGTGTGCAGCTTGCGGTCAACGGCAGCGCGCCAGGTGCCGCGCCGGCGCAAGGCACTGCGATCGGGCTGGTGCTCGATAGCAGTGCGCTGCAGGCCGGCACCACGGTGCAATTGAACAACGTCGATTTCGCCGCTGTGGTCGGCTCGGCGATCTTGCGTGGCGGTGCGGGCGCCAATTATGTGGTGGGCGACAACGCGAGCCAGAACATCTTCCTCGGTGCCGAGGACGATATCCTGAACGGCGGCGGCGGAAATGACTTCATCGGCAGCCGTGGCGGCAACGATGTGCTGGACGGCGGCGACGGCAACGACCTGGTGGCTGGCGGCGAAGCGGACGACCAGGTCAAGGGCGGCAGCGGGGACGATGTGCTGGTCGGCGGCCGCAGCACGACTGGCGACTGGACGCTTTATATCGACGGCACGGGCCCGCTGACCGCGAGCCATTCACAGGCCGTGCTGGCGAGCGGTCCGCAGGAAACGGTGACGGGGCCGGAGCTGGACAACCTCGCCTTCGAACTGGGATTCCTGCGTGCCGCCAGCACGCGCGTGGTCGACGTGGCCCTGCTGTATAGCGCGCTGGGGCGCTTGCCGGACCTGGGCGGATTGTCCTTCTGGTCGACGGCGCCGGTATCGGTATTGACCGTGGCCGAGCACTTGTTGAAGTCGGATGAGCGCCTGGCGAGCCAGGGACTGCAGGACGATAAGGCTTTCCTGCAGTCGGTCTACCAGCAGGTACTGGGCCGGGCGGCGGATACGGCGGGCCTGGATTTCTGGGGCCAGGCGTTGGCCTCCGGCGTTTCCCGCGCCAATGTGCTGGCGGACTTTGCCCTTGGCGCCGAACACCGTACGCAGGCGACGACGGCAAACGGTATCGCGGTCGCCCAGGCGAATGGAATGGGGGAGGCGGGCTGGCTGGCTTCGAGCGGCAATGACCGGCTGGAGGGCGGCGCGGGCAACGACAAGCTGATTGGCGGCGATGGCAGCGATGTGCTGGTGGGCGGGGAGGGACGCGATACGGCGCAGTTCAGTGCGCGCATGGAGGATTACCGCATGCTGCTGGGGGCGGATGGGCAGTTGCGCGTGCAGACCATGGCTGCTTCCGATGTGGATACCTTGTCGGGCATCGAGGTGGCGGCATTTGGCGATAAGTCGCTGGAGCTGGATTTCATGGCGGCGCCGGCGGCAAGCTTGAAAGAGGTAGGCATGCTGTATGCCAGCTTGCTGGGACGCGCGGCTGATGTGGCCGGGCTGCGCTGGTGGCTGTCGACCGGGCTGGAAGGGAAGGCGCTGGCGTCGGCGTTCGCGGCGTCGGCGGAGGGTGTGGCTTTCTCGGCGGGCAAGAGCGATGCGCAGTTCGTGCAGATGCTGTACTTGAATGCGGGGCTGTCCGGCAGCGCGGTTGGCGGGAGTGCTTCGTGGACGGCTTATCTGGGTTCCCATAGCCGGGGCGAGATGCTGGCGGCCTGGGTGGGGAACCAGGATGTGCAGGCGGCGGAGTTTGCGGGGGATGGGTTGTGGTTGATTTGAGGCTGGCAAACCGCTAAAACCGGTAAACCGGTGTCAGACCCTCAGGGTCTGACACCGTCCTGCCGGCTTTAGCGGCTTTCGGAAGCGGGCGGACGAAGGATGTTGAGGAACGCCCGCACCACAGGCGCATCATCCAGCGTGGTATAGGTGATATACAAGTTGGCCGACGGCGGATTGGTCCGGATCGGGAGGAACACCACCCCCGGCCAGCCGATACGCGCCGTGGTCTCCGGCATCAACGTTACCCCCAGCCCGGCACCCACCATGGCCAGCAGCGTCTGCGGCTCATGCGCCTCCTGGAAAATCTCCGGCTGGAAGCCCGCATTCACGCAGCACTGGATCAGGTAACGCGGAAACGCCGACTTATCCAACGCCAAAGTCAGCATCGGATCATCGGCGATATCGTTCAACTCGATCGCATCCATCTTGGCCAGCGGATGATGTTCGTTCACCGCCACGCAGACATTCTCGCGGAAGCACAGCTCCTGCTTCAGGTTGTCGCGCCGCAGCTCATCGTCGTCCAGCTTCGGCTCGCGCCAGAAACCCACGTCGATCTGCTTGGCGCGCAGCGCGTCGTACTGCACCGTCGGCCCCGACTCGTGGATGGTCCAGGTCACGCGCGGATACTTGCTCTGGAATTCCTCCAGCATCGAAGGGATCGGGCCCCACATGGCCGAACCCACGATGCCCACGCGCAGCCGGCCGACCTCGCCGCGGTCGATCTGGCGCACGGTATCGATGGTCATGCGCATCTTGGCCAGCAAGTCCGACGCCTCCTGCATCAGCGCCTTGCCGGCGACGGTCAGCTCGAAGGTGCGGGTGGTACGCGCAAACAGCTTCACGCCCAGCTCCGCTTCCAGCTTCATGATCTGCTGGCTCAGCGGAGGCTGCGAGATATGCAGGCGTTCGGCTGCGCGGCTGAAGCTCTTTTCTTCAGCGACGGCGAGGAAGTACTTTAACTGTTTCAGGTCGATGGACATGGATGCTCCTGCAGCGCGCGCGCCAGGGCTGCGCCGACGCGCGCGTTGTTTTTCACCAGTGCGATATTGGTCATCAGGCTACGGCCTTCAGTCAGGGTCTTGATGCGGGCCAGCAGGAACGGCGTCACCTTCTTGCCTGTGACGCCGTTCTCCTGAGCCTCCTGCAGGGCGCGGATCGTGATGGCGTCGATTTCCTGCTTCGGCATGGCGTCGGCCGCAGGCACCGGCGCGGCAATCACCACGCCGCCGTTCAGGCCCAGGGCCCACTTGGTACAGATGAAGGAGGCTTGCTCGGTCGCCGTATCGAGCTGGAAGTCGGCATTGAAGCCGCTCTCGCGCGTGAAGAAGGCCGGGAAGCCGGCTTGGCCGACGGAGACTACCGGCACGCCGTGCGTCTCCAGGTATTCCAGCGTCAGGCCGATATCGAGGATGGACTTCACGCCCGCGCACACCACGGCCACATTGGTCTGTGCCAGTTCCTGCAGGTCGGCGGAAATGTCCATGCTGGTCTCTGCGCCGCGGTGCACGCCGCCGATGCCGCCAGTGACGAATACCTTGATGCCGGCCAGGTGGGCGCAAATCATGGTCGCTGCCACGGTGGTGGCGCCCAGCTTGCCCTGCGCCAGCACGTAGGCCAGGTCGCGGCGGGACACCTTGATGGCGTCGGGCGAGTTGCCCAATTGTTCAAGTTGCTCTTCGGTCAGGCCGATGCAGATCTTGCCGCCGATGACGGCGATGGTGGCCGGCACCGCGCCCGCATCGCGGATGATCTGTTCCACTTCACGTGCAGTCTGCACGTTTTGCGGATAAGGCATGCCATGCGAAATGATGGTCGATTCCAGCGCCACGATCGGCTTGCCGGTGGCGCGTGCATTGGCGACTTCGGGGGAGAAGGACAGGTATTGGTGCATGGTTTTACTCCTCAATGTGCGCGGCGGCGAGCAGGTCTGCGCTCAGCCCTGGCGAAACGGTGTGCGGGCTGGCCAGCGTGATGGAGGCGGCTTTCAGTCCGCGCTCGCAGGCCAGGGTCAATTGTCCGGGATCCTGCAGCAGCGACCAGACGACGGCGGCGGAAAAGGCGTCGCCGGCGCCGGTCACGTCGACCACTGCGGCCTCGTGCGCCGGCAGCCAGTGCAGGGCATTGCCCAGCGTGTGGTACACGCCGCTGGCGCCACAGGTGACGATGATGTCTTGCGCGCCGTCGGCCTGCAGCTCATGGCAAGCTGCCTGCACGTCGGCTTCGGTCGGCAGGGCGCGGCCGGCGCGGGTTTCCAGCTCGCCGCGGTTCAGGATCAACAGCGTCAAGCCGTGCAACTGCTTGGGCAGGCGCGCCATCTTCGGCTGCGAAACCGCCACCGCGACCAGCGGCACACCGGACTCGCGTGCCTCGGCCAACAGCATGGCGACCGATTCGACAGGCAGGTTGAGGTCGGCCACCACCATGCCGGCGGCATTGCGCTGCGGCTGGCGGCTAGCGACCCAGCCGGGCGTAAGCTGGTCGAAGATGGCCATGTCGGCCAGGGCCACCACCATTTCGCCCGAGGCGTCGAGCACGGCGGTATAAGTGCCGCTGCCGATGCCGTTGACTTGCAGGCTGCCTTCCATGCCGATGCCGGCGGCTTCCACGTTGGCGCGCAGGGCGCGGCCGGAGGAATCGTCGCCCAGGGCGGTCAGCAGGGAGCAGGGCAGGCCGAGCTGGGCCAGGTTGGCGGCGATATTGCGCGCCACGCCGCCGAAGCTTTCCTCGGCGCAGGCAGGGTTGGAGGTGGCCATCTGCAAGGGCGCGTGGGGGCGCAGCTTGCGGTCGAGGCAGGCGGCGCCGATGCACAGGACGGTGCGCTCATTGCGCAACACGTAGGCGCGGCCGAGCAGTTTGCGTTCGCGGATCAGGGTGGCGATGTGGCCTGCGACGGCGGAGCGCGACAAGGTCAGTTGCTCCGCCAGTTCTTGCTGGGAGA
>CAMLRG010000037.1 GCA_946482335.1 uncultured Duganella sp.
GCTGATCTCTGCAATGGTGGCCGCGTCGCCGTGGCCGGTTCTGGGGGACAACACACTGCTCGTTTCCGGTGCGACCAGGCGTATCGCAGCCGTGCGTGACAAGGTCATGGCTCAGGCTCCAGGGACATTTTTGCTATCATAGCTGAATATCCAAGACCAGGTACCGGACCCTCGTGCGAGGCGTGCGGCTCGTCATTAACGTAAAAATAGGATCATTCATGTCCATCTTCTCCCTCCGCACCATTCAATCGGCCCTGTTTGCAGCCGGTGTGCTCTTCGCCGCTGCCGGCGCCCAAGCCCAGCAAGTCCTGCGTGTTTCCGCCATCCCCGATGAGGCGCCAACGGAACTGCAGCGCAAATTCAAGCCGCTTGGCGAATACCTGGAGAAGAAATTGGCCATGAAGGTGGAGTTCACCCCGGTGACCGATTACGCCGCCTCGGTGGAAGGCTTGGTGCAGGGCAAGCTGGACATGGTCTGGTTCGGCGGTTTCACCTTCGTGCAGGCCAACCACATGAGCAAGGGCAAGGTGGTGCCGCTGGTGCAGCGCGTGGAAGATGAGAAATTCCGCTCCGTCTTCGTCACCACCAGCAAGTCGATCCATTCGCTGGCCGACCTGAAAGGCAAGACGCTGAGCTTCGGCTCCGAATCGTCGACCTCGGGCCACCTCATGCCGCGCACCTTCCTGCTGGCGGCAAAGATCGATCCGGACACCGACCTGAAACGAATTTCCTTCTCCGGCGCGCATGACGCCACCGTCGCGGCCGTCGCCGGCGGCAAGGTCGATGCCGGTGCGCTGAATATCTCGGTGTGGGAAAAGCTGAATGAACAGAAAAAGGTCGACCCAGCCGCAGTGCGCGTGTTCTACACCACCCCGCCGTACTACGACTACAACTGGACTGTCCGTGCCGACATGCCGGATGCGCTGAAGAAGAAGATCACCGACGCATTCCTGGCGCTGGACAGTTCCAGGCCGGAGGACAAGGCGATCCTTGACCTGCAGAAAGCGTCGAAGTTCATCCCGACCAAGGCTGCCAACTACGCCGGAATCGAAGCGGCAGCGAAGAACGCCGGCCTGCTGAAATAATCGATGTCTTCTGCCTGGTACCAATTGCAAGGCCTCTCGGTCCGCCACGCTGGCGGCTCGCGCAGCCTTGCGCTGCAAGACATTTCGCTGAACTTCGAGCCTGGCGAGCAGGTCGCGCTGATCGGCCCCTCGGGCGCCGGCAAGACCACCCTGCTTTCCACCCTGGCCTGCGCGCACAGACCCGATGGCGGCAACTTCCGGGCGTTCGGCACCGACCCGTGGCAGCTCACCGATGCCGGCCGCCACGCCATGCGCGCACGCCTGTTCCTGGCGCCGCAAACGCCGCCGCTGCCGCCGCGCCAGCGCGTGGTGACGACGGTGCTGGCGGCGCGCTTGCCGCAGTGGAGCTTGCGGCAAGCCCTGTTCTCGTTGTTCAAGCCGGCCGATCCGGAAGCGGCATTTCGTGCGCTGTCGCGTTTCAACCTCGGCGACAAGCTGTATGCGCGGGTGGACCGCCTGTCCGGCGGCGAGCGCCAGCGCTGCGGCCTGGCGCGCCTGCTGCTGTCGTCGGCGCAGGCGCTGCTGGTCGATGAGCCGCTGTCCGCGCTGGATCCGGCGCTGTCGCAGCTGACCCTTGCCACCCTGCTGCAGGAAGCCCGCGAGCGCAAAGCGCTGCTGGTGTGCAGCCTGCACCAGGTCGACCTGGCGCTGGCCCATTTCCCGCGCATCGTCGCGCTGAAGAATGGCCGCGTCGTCTTCGACCTGCCGCGTGCCCAAGTGACCCAGGCCATGATCGATGAGCTCTACCTGGGCGAACTGCCGCCGGCCAACTCGCCGCAGCCCGACCAGCTGGCCGCCAAACTGGCGATCGGCGCTTGCCTGTAAGCGATGCAGAACGTGCATAACGTACCCGCCGTTCCCTTCCCGCCCCACCATCCTGATCCCGCCTGGCGCCAGAGGGTGGCGGTGCTGGCGACCGGCCTGGTGCTGCTATGGCCCCTGGTGGTGGCGACGGAATTCTATCCCTGGACCCTGCTCGACCTGCAAAGCCTGCAAGCGAGCTGGCGCTTCCTGTCGGATTTCCTGCACCCGGCGCACGACGCCGAGTTCCTGGCCATGGTGGCGCACGACGCCTGGAAGACCGTGGCGATCGCGACCTGCGGCCTGAGCCTGGCGCTGCTGGGCGCCATCCCGGCCACGCTGCTGGTCACGGAACGGTTGTCCGTGTCGCGCCTTGGCACCGGCCGCATTGCGCCCTTCCCGCGCCTGCTGCGGCAACTGGTGCGTTGGCTGCTGGTGCTGCTGCGCAGCGTGCCGGAACTGGTGTGGGCGTTGCTGTTCGTGCGCATTTTCAGCCTGGGGCCGACGGCCGGCGTGCTGGCCATCGCATTGACTTATGCCGGCATGCTGGGCAAGGTGTATGCCGAAATCCTGGAATCGACCGACCACCACGCCAGCGACGTGCTGCTGCAAAACGGCAGCGGGCGCCTGGCGGCACTGCTGTATGGCGCCTTGCCGGAAGCGGCCTCGGAACTGGTGTCCTATACCGTGTACCGTTGGGAGTGCGCGATCCGCGGTTCGGTGGTGATGGGCTTCGTCGGCGCCGGGGGCCTGGGCCAGCGCATGGATGAATCGACCAAGATGCTGGCCGGCGGCGAAGTGGCCACCATGCTGATCGCGTTCGTGCTGCTGGTGGCCGCCGCCGACCTGGTATCGAAGTACTTGCGCCGGAGGCTCGGATGAACCGCATGCCCCCACCGCCGCCGCGCAACTGGTCCGGCTGGCTGTTCGGCGCCGCGCTGGCGGCACTGGTGCTGGCCAGCTTTGCCACGCTGTCGCTGAAACTGGGCGACTTGTTCAGCATTGACGCCATGCGTAGCACGGGCGGTTTCCTGGCCGGCTTCGCGCCGCCGGAAATGGCGGGCGGCTTCCTGCGCAAGACCGGCCGGGCGGCCGTCGAGACCCTGGCCATGTCGGCGCTGGGTACCGTGCTGGCCGTGGCGGGCGGACTGCTGCTGGCCATCCCGGGCGCGGGCCGTTTCGGCAGGGCGCCGCGCGCCATGGTGCGCGGCATGCTCAACGTGCTGCGCTCGATACCGGAACTGGTGTGGGCTTCCATCCTGCTGGTGGCGGCCGGCCTGGGTCCGTTCGCCGGCACCATGGCCCTGGCCGCGCATACCGCCGGGGTGCTGGGGCGCCTGTTCGCCGACGCGCTGGAGAACGCACCGCCGCTGCCGGAGCATAGCTTGCGCGTCAACGGCGCAGCGCCGATGGCGGCCTTCTTTTATGCGACGCTGCCGCAGACCCTGCCGCAAATGCTGTCTTACACCCTGTACCGGTGGGAAAACAATATCCGCGCCGCCGCGGTGCTGGGCGTGGTGGGCGCCGGCGGTCTGGGCCAGATGCTCAAATACCACCTGTCCCTGTTCCAGATGGAGCGCGCGGCAACCGTGATCCTGGCGATGCTGCTGCTGGTGGCGCTGGTCGACGCCCTCAGCTTCGCCTTGCGCCGTGCGCTGACCCGGTGACCCCATGCTGCAATTACGCGAACTGAGCAAAAGCTATTCCAAGGAACGCCGGGTGCTGGACCGGCTCAGCTGGACGTTCGCGCCGGGCGAATTCGTGGCCATCATGGGCGACTCGGGCGTCGGCAAATCGACCTTGCTGAACCTGATCGCCGGCCTCGACCAGCCCGACCCCAGCGAGGCACCGGCCATCATCGTCGACGGCACCGCCCTGGCGGCGCTCGACGACGATGCTGCGACCCGTTTGCGCCGGGCCCGCATGGGCTTCATCTTCCAGGCATTTCACGTCTTGCCCCACCTCACCTTGCAGCAGAACGTGGCCCTGCCCTTGCTGCTGAATGGCTTGCCGCAAGGCCCCGAACTGGCCATGCTGGAGGCGGTCGGCCTGGGCGGGCGCGGCCATGATTACCCCCATCAACTTTCCGGCGGTGAAATGCAAAGGGTGGCCATCGCCCGCGCCCTGGTGCACCGCCCGGCCCTGGTGCTGGCGGACGAGCCGACCGGCAATCTCGATCCCGACACAGCCAATTCCGTATTGAAACTGTTGCGCCAGGAAATCAAATCCAGCGGAGCAAGCGCCATCATGGTGACGCATTCGCCCGCCGCTGCGGCGCGGGCCGACAAAATACTCCGCCTCACCAAAAATGGCCTCCAGGAAGCAACACCCGTCAACCCTGCCGCGCAATAAAACCCATTATTTTTCTCACAAATTCTTGGATTTTTTTATAACCGGAGTATTATTTAATTAACTTGCTTGGTTATTAAGACAACATGCAGGCCTGCTTTTTCTATCCACGTAGTGAACAACGTAAAGGAGGAGCAAAATGAGCGTCAGGCAGAAGAAACTGGAATTGATCGAAGCAATGAATCGGGCGCGCGCCCTGGAACCCTCCAGCTTCGTGCCCAATAAACTGCTGGACACGCTGATCGAGAAGATGCACCTTAAGAATGACGCGGAGCTTTGCAGGGTACTGGAAGTGCAGCCTCCCATCATCAGCAAAATCCGTCACCGCAAGCTGGCAGTCGGGGCCACCATCCTGCTGCGTATGCATGAGAAATCGGAGCTCTCCATCCGTGAGCTCAAAGAACTATCGAATGCCTCGGTACACTGAGATTTGATGCCTGGCGCCGGCATCGCATTCACCGGCGCCCTTCCTTCCACTCCCCCCGTCACACGCCGTAATGGCGCGCATAACGCCCGTCCAGGTTGGACAGCGGCATCATCACGAACAGGTCAGCGCTTTCGAAATCAGGATCCCAGGCCGGGGCGCCGCAAATCCAGGCACCCGAGCGCAGGTAGCCTTTGAGCAGGGCCGGCACCTGCGCGGCGCGGGCCGCTTCCACCTTCTCCACCGGGAATGGCAGGTGCGGGGTGACGCGGTATTCGGCCGGCGCGAGGTGCTTCTGGCGCAGTTGCTGGTACACGGCGACCGCGTTATGGCCGCCATCGGCCAGGCTGATGCTGGCGCAGCCGATCAGGTATTCGCACTGGTGGCGGCGCATGTACTCGGCCAGGCCGGACCACAGCAGCATGATCACGCTGCCGCCGCGGTAATCGGGGTGGATGCAGGCACGGCCCGCTTCCACGATGCGGCTGCGCAGGTGCTTCAGGCGGCCCAGGTCGAATTCGTTTTCGGAATAATGGCGGCCCAGCTTGCGGGCGCCGGCGGGGTTCAGCAGGCGGTAGGTGCCGACCACTTTCAGCGTCGCGCTGTCGCGCACGATCAGGTGGTCGCAGACCGCGTCGAATTCGTCGCAATCCAAGCCGTCCGCGCTGGCCAGGGCGCTCAGGCCCTGGTTTTCGATGAAGACCTTATAGCGCAGGCGCTGGACTTCGCGCACCTCTTCCGGGGTGGTCGCCATGCTCAATACCAGGCGCGGGCTGGCGGCACGCTGTTCGGCGCTAGCAATCGTGGTTTGCATGCTTCGTCCTTTCTTGTAGTGACGAAGCCAGTTTGCTGCCCTATTGCTGCATGAACATGACAGTTAGATGTCAGGCGCGTGACATCAGGTCTTCTTCGGGCGGCCAGTCTTCAGCTGCGGCAGGGAGGCCAGCACTTCCTTCAGCGTCGCCATGTCGAGGCGGCTGATCAGGGCGACGCCGATGCGCAACAGTTCGGACTTCTTGACCTCAATGCCGTTCTTCAGGCAAGCCTTCTTGACCTGGCCCAGCACCGCGTACTCGGTTTCCGGCATGGTGAAGCTGTCGCGCACCAGTTTTTCCTTGTGCGGCTTGACTGGCTTTTCCGCCTTGGGCGCCTTGGCCGGCTTCGCGGCCGGGGCAGGTGCAGCGGCTGGCTTGACAGCGGCACGCTTGGCCGCAGGCTTGGCCGCAGGCTTGGCCGCAGGCTTGGCCGCAGGCTTGGCTGCCGGGGACTTGGCGGCTGCCTTCGGTGCGGCGGCCTTCGCCGTCGCCACCTTGGCGCCCGCCGGCGTGGCGGCAGACTTTGCCGGCGCCGGCTTGGCGGCTGCCGCAGGCTTGGCGGCTGCCGCAGGCTTGGCGGCTGCCGCAGGCTTGGCGGCTGCGCGTTTGGCGGCCGGCTTGGCGGCGGCGGTCTTGGTCTTCGTTGCGTTCATGGACACTCCATTGCTAAATAATATAAACAGTATATACGATTCTTACGCAACTGTGCGAACGCTGAAATCCACCCCAACCTCGTCCCAGAACTCCTGCTCCTTCTCCATCCAGTAAGCCAGGGTCGGATGGCTGCTGACGCAATCGCGCTTCAATTCCAGCTCGATGCGGTTCTTCATGCGCAGCCGCACCGCACGCTCGTCGACTTCGATCCGGCAATGCATGAACAGGATCGCCAGGCGCAGCGCCACCACCGCCTTGGCGAAATCGCCGTCCGACAGATACTCGCTCACCTTGCGCAAGTTGCCTTTCTGCGCCAGGATCAGTCGCCCCATCAGCTTCTGTTCGCGCGTGGTAAAGCCCGGCATGTCGGCGTTTTCCACCATATAGGCCGCATGCTTGTGGTAGCCGGTTTGCGACACCACCAGCCCCACCTCGTGCAGCTGGCCACTCCAGGACAGGTGGCGCGCCAGCGCGTCGCCGGCCGGTTTCATCTGCGCGAACAACAGGCCGGCGGCTTCCGCCACCTGCGCGCCGCGCGCAGCATCGATGTGGAAGCGGGCCAGGAAATCGCCCACCGACTGCTCGCGGCGGTCGCGGCGGGTGGAGCGCAGCAGCAGGTCCCACATCACCCCCATGCGCAGGCCGGCGTCGATCGGTTCCAGCTTTTCGATGCCCAGCTCCTGCACCACGCCGATCAGGATCGCCAGGCCGCCGATCACGGTGCTGGCGCGGTCCGGCCGCAAGCCCGGCATGTCGATTTTCGACACCTGGCCGAACTCGATGAAACGCTTGCGCACCGCGTTCAGGGCCGCCAGTGTGATGCCCTCGCCCAGCTTGTTCTTTTCGATGATCTCGCCGATGGCGCGGATGGTGCCGGAAGAACCGTAGGCACGCTTCCAGTATTCGGGATGGTAGGGCGGCGCCCCATCCTCGAAATGGCTGCGCGCCGACAGTACCGCCGCTTCGAACGAGCGGGCATCAACCCGGCCGCCGACGAAGAAGGACAGGCTTTGCTTGACGCTGCCCACGCTGAACGATTCCACGCGTTCGATATCGAGCCCACGGCCCAGTATCAGCTCGGTCGAGCCGCCGCCGATGTCCACCACCAGGCGCCGTTCGTTAGGCTGGCCGAGCGCGTTGGCCACGCCCATATAGATCAGGCGCCCTTCCTCCTCGCCCGAAATGATTTCGATCGGATAGCCGATGGCCTGCTCCAGCTGGGGCAGGAAATCGGCGGCATTGCGCGCCTGGCGCAGGATGGCGGTGGCGACCACGCGCACGCCGTCGAACTGGTAGGCCGCCAGCGCAACGCGGAAATTCTTCAGGCAAAGCAGCGCGCGCTGCAAAGCTTCGTCGGTGAGATTGCCGGCGGCATCCAGGCCGGCGGCCAGGCGGATCGGCTCGCGCATGCTGTTCAGCACGCGGATCCTGTCCCCATCGTACTGGCCGATGGAGAGCCGAAAACTGTTGGAACCCAGGTCCACTGCGGCGTACATCGAGGAATCCATTTATACCGTTTATAACGAAAATGGTAACACAGTACGCCGCCAGTGTTACGCTGTCATGACAAGCTCTCCATGGACATGGGTTCGGGCGGCTGCGCCACCTGGTTCTCGCCGCGCACCTTGGCCGCCTGCAGCGCCTCGTCGGCACGCTTGAACAGGCTGACCGTGCTGTCGTCGGCACGGATGGTGGTCACGCCCATGCTGGCCGTCAGCTTGATGACCGCACGTTCGGTCTTGACCGGCATGGCTTCGATGGCGCGGCGGATGCGCTCGGCCACCATCAGCGCATCCTCCAGCGAGGTGCGCGGCAGCTGGATGGCGAATTCGGCGCCGCCCAGGCGGCCCATCAGGTCGGAGTCGCGCAATTGCTTCTTGCACGTTTCCACCATGGTTTTCAGGGCCGCGTCGCCGGCGGCGTGGCCGTAGCTGTCGTTGACGCGCTTGAACTGGTCCAGCGCCACGATGATCATCGACGTCGGCTGGCCGGGACGGCGCGCCAGCGCCATCCACGGCGCCAGCGCTTGGTAGAAGCCGCGCCGGTTCGGCACGTCGGTCAGCGGATCGACCACCTCCAGGCGCGCCAGCTCGGCCTGCAGTTTTTCGCGCGACAGCAGCAGGTAGCCGAAGGCATTGGTCAGCATCATCAGGTAGAAGCCGCCGAAGCCGAACAATTGCATCAGGTTCGGGCTGACCCAGGACAGGCCGTCCGGGAAGGCCGCCGTCAGCAAGCCGCGGCCGGCCACCATCAGCGACAGCAGCAGCATGGCCACCACCAGGAAACGGCGCAGCATGCTGCCGCCGCGCCAGGCGCGCGCCAGGGCGAGCACCCCCGCCAGGAAGAAGAAGCCGACGAACAGGGAGCCGGCGGCAAGGCGCAAGGCCGGGCCGGCATCGAGCACATGGAAGGCCAGCAGCGTGCCGGCAGCGAGCGACAGCGCGGGGTAAAGGATGCGGCGCCAGCGCGTGCGGCCATACGCCTCCCACAGGGCGCCGGCGTCCAGCGCCAGGCCGGCCAGCAGCACGGTGTTGGCCACCGGACCGGCCAGCAGCTCCGGCACCACGCCGCGGAAATACAGCAGGAACCAGGCCACGGCCTGGCATTGCTTGGCGATGGCCCAGGTGGACAGGGTCAGCGACTTCTTGCTCTCGTACTCGAAGAAAAACAGCGCTGCGCACAAACTGAGGTTGCCCAGCGCCAGGGCGAGAACCAGGGTCTTGATATCCATTGCTTAGCGGCGCGTGCCGCGCTCAGACTTCGTGTTCGACGTTGGTGCTGCCATCACCGATCTTGCTGGCCCAGGCCTTGGAAAAGAATTCCTTTTCATCCTCGGTGGGGGTATCGTGCCAGAAGACAATCAAGGTCCCCTTGTGGTCATGCAGCTGGCTGACCTTTTCGATGAATTGCTGCTTGCCGGCATGGTCGGCCAGGGCGGCCACATAACCATACACGCGGGTCAGGCGCTCGATGCGGTCCGGTTCCGTGAAGCTGTTGGTCGCGGTAATGGTTGGATGGTCTAAGAACATATATCGTCTCCAAGCTGCCTATGTTGGCAATGTACCTATAAAAGTTGCCGATGTAAACGCAGCTGCGCGCCACAGTGCTGTCCATCCGTTACACTGGGCAGACATCGGAGCCCGGCAGCTTATCAGAACATCACGGTTCGTAACAAGTTGACAAAAATGACTTCCATCCCCGACCACCGCCCTCTGGTGCGCCACCGGCGCGGCAGGCTGTCGCTGGAATTCACGCCCGGCGAAGTCCAGAGCCAGATGGACCCGGCCGATCCGGATGCGCTGGTGCTGGCCTATGCGCGCGCCATGATGTGCTTCGTCCTGTTCAAGCCCAGGCCAGAGCATATCGTGATGGTGGGACTGGGCGGCGGCTCGCTGGCCAAGTTCTGCTACCGCTACCTGCCCGGCAGCCGCATTACCGTGCTGGAGTTGCGCGCCGACGTGATTGCGCTGCGCGAGCGCTTCGCCATTCCGCCCGACAACGAACGCTTCCGCGTCATCCACTGCGACGCGTCGCGCTATATGAAGGAATTGAAGGATAGCGCCGACGTGCTGCTGGTCGATGGGTTCGACGCCAATGGCTTGCCCAGCGCCCTGGCCAGCGAGCATTTCTACGCCGATTGCCGGCGCGCGCTGCGTCCCGACGGCGTGCTGGCAGCCAACGTCTTCAGCTACGATCCCGCATACCGCAGCGTGCTGGTGCGCCTGGCCAATGCCTTCCACGACCGCACCTGCCAATTCACCGGCATCGCCGGCAACAACCATATCCTGTTCGCGGTCCGTCCGGGCCGCATGCCGGGCGCCCCGGCCAGCGCCATGCAGCGCCGGGTGGCCGCCTGGGGCAGCCCGACGCCGGGACTGGGCTTCGGCCTGGCCAACCGTTTGTTGGCAATTTACACCGTTGCGCGCCTGCGCAAGGGCCTTTTATGAGGAATTTAACAATTATTGCCCTAAGGCTAGGAGATTTATGACAAACTACATTTTTTAAATAAGGGACGCTATGGCAGGTCGGCGCAGCAGACTATCGCACTACGGTGCAGCCGCATTGACGCTGGGCGCAGGCCTGGCGGCCACCGCCATCCTGTTCGTTTCCGTCAGCGCCCTCGAATTCAGCAAGATGGAGCTGAGCTTCCAGCAGCGCGCCAACACGCGCGTGGCCGCCATCGAACGCGGGCTGGACGACGCCGTCGAAGTGCTGAATGTGATCAATGAATTGTTCCGCACCGTGCAGCCGGTCAGCCGCGAACAATTCCATACCTTCACCGCGCCGCTGCTGCAGCGCTACCCCTTCATCCAGGCCTTCAACTACCACCGCGTGCTGCCGCATGCCGAGCGCGCCGCCTACGAGGCGTCCATGCAGGCGCGTTTTCCCGGCTTCCACATCGTCGAGCTGGCGCCGGGCGGCGGCACCGTCACGGCCCCCGAACGCGCTTATTACAATATCGTCGAATACCTGGAGCCGATGAAGGGCAACGAGCCGGCGCTGGGCTTGAATTCCGGCCGTAACGTGCAGGTACGGGCCGCCATCAACCGCATCCTGCACAATGGCCGCCCGGCGGCGACCGAGCAGTTGCAGCTGGCGCAGGACCCCTCGCAGCGCAACAGCTTCATCATGATCATGCCGGTCTACCGGCCCGGCATGCCCACCGGCACCCGTGACGAGCGCCATCTCGCCTGGATGGGCGACACCGCCGCCGTGATCCGCACGCCGCACCTGGTGCACACCATCCTGCAGCAGCATGGCTTGCTGGAGGACCAAAGCCTCGGCTTGAGCGTGTACGCCGGCGACCCGGCCGACCGCGCCAGCCTGGCCTATCGCCGCGGACCGGTGCCGGTGGACAAGAAGGAACACTGGCTGCACCGCTGGCTGGACTTCGACTACCACGGCAGCGAAATGCGCAGCTTCGACGTGCTGGGGCGCACCTGGCATATCCGCAGCGACGACTTGCCGCGCCCCTTCCTGGCCGACCATCTGGGCTCGCTCGGCACCCTGCTGGGCGGCCTGCTGTTCAGCGCCCTGGCGGCGGCCTTCGTCCACACCCTGGTGCAGCGCTCGCGCCGCGTGCAATTGCTGGTCGACGTCCGCACCGCCGACCTGCAGCGCTCCAACCAGCGCCTGGCGGAAGACGTGGCTTCGCGCAAGCGCACCGAACGCGCGCTGCAGGAGTCCGAGCACCGCTTCCGCCGCCTGCTGGCCTTGTCCTCCGACTGGTACTGGGAACAGGATGCGCAGTTCCGCTTCACCCATATCACGGGCGGCTTCTTCGAGAAAGGCCATGTGGCGAAGGAAAACTTCCTGGGCCGCACACGCTGGGAATGCACGCCGGAGCTGTATTCGACCATCGCCGGCCGCGAACATGTCAACAAGGTGCAGGCGCGCCTGCCCTTCTCCAACTTCGAGTACGCCATCGTCGGCGCCGATGGCTTGACGCGCTGGTTCAATACCAGCGGCGAACCGGTCTACGATGCCCAGGGCGAATTCAAGGGCTACCGCGGCACCGGCAGCGAAATCACCGAGCGCAAGGAAGCGGAGCAGCGCATCCAGCACATCGCCCACCACGACGTGCTGACCGGCTTGCCGAACCGCGTCCTGCTGCAGGACCGCCTGCAGCAGGCCATCGCCTACGCCAACCGCAGCGGCTTACCGATGTGGGTGATGCTGATCGACCTGGACCGCTTCAAGTTCGTCAACGACAGCCTGGGCCACAAGGCCGGCGACCAGTTGCTGCAGACAGTGGCGGCGCGCCTGCAAACCAGCGTGCGCGAAAGCGATACCGTGGCCCGCTTGTCGGGCGACGAATTCGTCGCCATCCTGAGCCAGTATCCGGACGAACAGCTGTCGCCCGCCATCATCGAGCGCGTGATGAAGGCGCTGGCGCAGCCGGTGCTGCTGGAAGGGAAGGAATTCTTTGTCACCTGCTCGATCGGCGTCGCCGTCTACGATGCCGACGGCACGCCGGCGCAGCACTTGATCGAACATGCCGACATCGCGATGTACTCGGCCAAGAAGCTGGGCCGCAACACCTTCCAGTTCTACCAGCCCGAAATGAACGACGAGGCGCAGGAACGCTTGCGCATCGAGAGCGCATTGCGCAATGCGCTCGAACGCGACGAATTCGTGCTGCACTACCAGCCGCAGGTCGACCTGGACTCGGGCGCCATCGTCGGCATGGAAGCGCTGCTGCGCTGGCAGCATCCCGAGCTGGGCATGGTGCCGCCGGCGCGCTTCATCGGCCTGGCCGAGGAGACCGGCCTGATCGTGCCGATCGGCGCCTGGGTGCTGCGCACCGCCTGCCAGCAGGCGCGCGTGCTGCATGACGCCGGCTTCCCCGGCTTGCGCATGGCGGTCAACCTGTCGGCCCGCCAGTTCGCCCAGCCCGAGCTGGTGTCGAGCATCGCCGCCGTGCTGGCCGAAACCGGCCTGCCGCCGGCTTCCCTGGAACTGGAATTGACGGAAAGCCTGTTCATGCATGATGTGGCGCAAGGCGTGCACCTGCTGCATGAACTGAAGTCGCTGGGCGTGGCGCTGTCGATCGACGATTTCGGGACCGGCTATTCCAGCCTGTCCTACCTGCGCAACTTCCCGATCGACGTGCTGAAGATCGACCGCTCCTTCGTCAACGACATCGCCACCGATGCCGACGATGCGGCCATCGTGGTGTCGGTGATCGCGCTGGCCCATAACCTGGAGTTGCGCGTGATCGCGGAAGGGGTAGAATCTGAAGAGCAACTGGAGTTCCTGCGGCGCCATGGCTGCGATGAAATCCAGGGTTACTATTTCAGCCGTCCTGTGGAAGCAGCTGCGCTGCGCCAGATGTTGCAGGAGGGCAAGCAACTGAAGAGCGCCGCCCCGCGCCGGCTGCGCGCCTGAGGAGAGCGAGATGAACAGCGTCGACCTGCACCGCCAGCAAGTGCGTAGCGACCACCGCACGCGCGACATCGTCAACCAGGCCATTGCCGCCCTGCCCGAAGTGGGCTTGCGGCGCGCCGCCGAATTCCTGGCGGCGATGGGCGTGCCCCATCCGGTCGCGCTCAGGACGCTGGTCTATCCTGCCCAGCGCCGCCCCGTCCATTAACCCTCCTTAAGCCTGTTGCGCTCCGGCCGCCACCTGCTGGCGCGCCGCCTTGCGCAGCTTGGCTTTTTCCCAGCGCGCGATCTGCTCCGGCGTCTGCGGCACCAGCGGCGGTACCGGCTGCGGCTTGCGGTCCTTGTTCACCGCCACCATCGTGAAATAGCAGCTGTTCGCATGGCGCACCAGACGCTGCTGGATATTCTCCGCCACCACGCGGATCCCCACTTCCATCGAGCTGGTGCCGGTGTAATTGACCGAGGCCAGGAACGTCACCAGCTCGCCGACGTGGATTGGCTGCAGGAACATCACCTGGTCCACCGACAGCGTCACCACATAGCTGCCCGAGTAGCGGCTGGCGCAGGCATAGGCCACGCCGTCCAGCAGTTTGAGGATGGCGCCGCCGTGCACGTTGCCGGAAAAGTTGGCCATATCGGGTGTCATCAAAACGGTCATCGTCAGCTCATGCGCCGACCAGTGCATCGTGTTTTCCATCGCCATTCCAAGTGTTTGCAATGGCTCTATGCTAACCCAAGCCTTTGCTATATGCTTCCTGCCAACTTCTTTCATGGAAAGGACACCCAATGAAGTTGAAACTCCTGGCAGCGCTGCTGGCCTACACGGCCGCCGCCTATGCCCAGGCCGCATTGACGGCCGACCAGGTCAAGACCTTCACGCTGAACAACGGCATGAAGTTCATCGTGCTGGAAAGCAGCGCCATCCCGAATGCGAACATGTACACCTTCTGGAAGGTCGGCTCGCGCAACGAAGCGCCGGGCACCACCGGCTTGTCGCACTTCTTCGAGCACATGATGTTCAACGGCTCAAAGAACTATGGCCCGAAAATGTTCGACCGCACGATGGAAGCCAATGGCGGCGCCAATAACGCCTACACCAACAGCGACGTCACCGTGTACCAGGACTGGTTCCCGGCCGCTTCATTGGAAACCGTGTTCAAGCTGGAAGGCGACCGCATCGCCCACCTGTCGATCGATCCCAAGATGGTGGAGAGCGAACGCGGCGTAGTGCTGTCCGAGCGCAGCACCGGCCTGGAAAATTCCAACGTGCGCATGCTGATGCAGGACTTGAACAGCGTGGCTTACGTGGCCCACCCCTACTCCATTCCCACCATCGGCTGGGAATCCGATATCAAGGCGTGGACCCAGCAGGATCTGCAGAATTACTTCCGCACCTATTACGCGCCGAACAACGCGGTCTCGGTGGTCGTCGGCGACGTCAAGTTCGAACAGGTGAAGCGGCTGGCCACCAAATATTTCGGCGCCATTCCGAAGCGCGCAGCGCCGCCGGCCGTGCGCACCGTGGAGCCGGAACAGAAAGGCGAGCGCCGCCTGTTCGTCGCCAAGCCATCCGCCACGGCGGCCAACCTGATGGTGGCGTACAAGGTGCCGGAAGGCGGCTCCGCCGAGAACTATGCGCTCGACGTGCTGCAATCGCTGCTCACGGACGGCAAGACGTCGCGGCTGTACAAGGCCCTGGTGGAGACGCAGTTGGCCACCAGCGTCGGCTCCTACAATACCGACGGCTTCGACCCCGGCCTGCTGTACCTGTTCAGCGTGGCCGCGGCAGGCGTGGCGCCGGACAAACTGGAAAAGGCCATGATCGAAGCGATCGACAAGGTGGCCAAGGATGGCGTGGCCGAAGAAGAGTTGCAGAAGGTGAAAAATGCCAAGCTGCTTGGCATTTACCGCGCGCAGGAAACCATCAACGGCAAGGCGCAAATGCTGGGCAATTACGAAGTCTTCCACGGTGATTACAAGAAGGCTTTCGACGCCCCTGCCGCCTACGAGAAGCTGACCACCGCCGACATCCAGGCGGTGGCCGCCAAGTACTTGAAGAAGTCGCAGCGCACCGTCGGCGTGCTGGCCGCGAAGGAGGACTGATCGAATGAAGAAACTGTTGACTATTACCCTGGCCGGCGCTGCCATGGCTGGCGCAGGCGCCGCCCACGCCGCAGAATTCAAGCTGCCGGCCTTCGAAACCGCCAGGCTGCCCAACGGTTTGACCGTGTACCTGATGGAACGCCACGACGTGCCGCTGGTGGCGGTACGCGCCGTGGTGAAGGCCGGCGCCGTCAACGACGGCACGCAAGCCGGGCTGGCCAACCTGACCGGCGATGGCGTGCTGCTCGGCTCCGCCAAACACAGCAAGGCCGAGATCGACCAGGCCTTCGACTTCCGCGGCGCGGTGCTGACCGGCGGCGGCAGCGTCGAGCAATCGACTGTCGCGGCGAATTTCGCGCGCAAGGATACCGACGTGCTGCTGCCTTTGTTCGCGGAACTGGTGCAGCAGCCAAGCTTCGATGCGGCCGAACTGGACAAGCTGCGCAGCCGCAAGGTCAACGGCTTGAAACAGGCCAAGGAAAGTCCGCGCCAGGTGGTCGGCACCTATTACCGTGCCATGCTGTTCGGGAATGCGGCTTACGCCAACCCGCCATCGGGCACGGTCAACAGCCTGTCGGCACTGAAGCAGGAAGACGTGAAAGCCTTCCATCAGCGCTACTTCCGGCCGGATAACGCGGCCCTCATCGTGGTGGGCGACTTCGACCCCGCCGCCATGCGCAAGCAGGTGGAAACCTTGTTCGGCCAATGGAAAGCCGAAGGCCCGGCGCCGCAGCGTGCCGATTACGGCAAGGTGCATGCCGACAAGCCGCGCGTCTGGGTGGTGAACAAGTCCGATGCGATCGAGACCACCTTCCTGATCGGCGGCGCGGGCATTGCGCGCAACGATCCGGACTATGTGCCGCTGCAGGTTCTGAACACCGTGTTGGGCGGACGCTTCACCTCCTGGCTGAACGATGAATTGCGCGTGAATTCGGGCCTGACCTACGGCGCCAACTCGAGTTTCACCACGCTGGCGCAGAGCGGCACCTTCGCGATTTCCAGCTTCACCGCGCTGCCGAAGACTGAGGCGGCGCTGGACCTGGCGCTCAAGACTTACGACCGGCTGTGGAGCAAGGGCATCGACAAGGCCACGCTGGATTCAGCCAAGGCGTACGTGAAGGGACAATTCCCGCCACGCTTCGAGACCAGCGAACAACTGGCTTCCCTGCTGGGCGACATGTACGCGAACGATGTGGGACGCAGCCAGATCGACAGCTTCATGAAGGATGTCGACAGCTTGACACCGCAACGCGCGAAGCAGTTGGTGGACAAGCATTTCCCGCGCAGGAATCTGCAGATGGTGCTGGTGGGGAAAGCGTCGGAGATTGGCAAGATCGCCGCAAAATACGGCGAGGTGACCACGCTGGAGATCACCGCCGACGGCTTCCAGCCCGCACAGTGATGCGCAAACCCGCAATCCGCTAACCCTGCACACCGGTGTCAGACCCTGGGGGTCTGACACCGTCCTACCGGTTTACCGGTTTCAAAGCCCCTGCGCCTCAATATCCGCCAGCGATTCGCGCCCCTTGTCGGTGATGGCAAAGCCGCCCTCCACCGCAACGATGTGCGACTTCTTCCCCAGGAACAAGGCCACATCCGGCTCGATCGGCGCCCCGCTCTGCTCCACCAGCCCCTTCAGCGCCAGCACGCAGCGGCGCAGGAACAAGCGCTCCTTGCCCGCCTCGGTCAGGATAATGCGCCCGGTCCGCTCAAACTTGATCAGCTTGATGCCCGACAGGCGCTTGCTGTTGCGGCCAACGCAAGCACTTGGCTTGCCGTGGATCCCACGCGCAATCTCCAGCAGTGCATTGAATTCGTCGGTGCTCAGTTTTTCGTTTTTCATTGCTTATTTTCCATGATGGGCGCAGTGCAACCCGTCATGGTACGCGCCCGAGCCGGACGCGGCAAGCTTACTTGAGCACGCGCAGCGCCAGCCACACCAGCGCTATCCCTGCCACGGCACCTGCACACATCAGCGCGAGCGCGCGACGGCGATGCAGGTCAATACGGCGTCCAAGATAGATTTTGTTGTGCAGGGAATTGCCCATGGCGGCCTCCGACGGGAAAAACGTTTGTCGATGACCTATTATAGAAAACTGATAGTGACGTCCATGTGACAGCGAACACAAATACCAACAAATATTCCGTTCACACAACACGTATTACCTATCAGCAAGCAAGCGACAAGCCGCAGGCGGCGCTGGTAGCATCGGCCAGGAAGGAGGGTCCAGCATGGAACAGCCAGCTCAATCGCAGCCCGAAAAGGGCGGCCATTACATTGAAGAAGCCGACATCGGCAGCGGGGAAAAGACCCCGGGCGAACGCGAGACCGAAGAACAGATCCGCAAGATTCCGCCCCTGCCCGAGCAAGGGGTCAAGCCTGCATCGGCGGGGGTTTCGGTACCGGCTCCTCGATAGGCGGCTCGCTCGGCAGTGGCTGGTCCTCCGGCGGCGGATCTTTTTCCGGCTGGGGTGGCGGCGTTTCGGGGTCAGGCGTGATATGCGCCTCAAATGGATATCGCATCGCATTTCTCCTCGACAAACATTGCTTGTTTAGCAGATCGGGCGCGTTCGCCATTTATCAAGGGCGGGCTTGGGCAAGAATTTCCTGCAATTGGTCGATACTGACCGGCTTGACCAGATGGTGGTGGAAGCCGGCCTCGAACGCGCGCTCGCGGTCTTTCTGCTGGCCCCAACCCGTGACCGCCACCATGACCGTGTGGCGCAAGGCCGGCAAACGCTGCAAGGCGCGCGCCAAATCATAGCCATTCAACTCCGGCAAGCCGATATCGAGGAAGGCAACGTCCGGGGCGAAGGTTTCCGCCGCCGCCAGCGCTTGTTGGCCGTCGTGCGCGATGTGGACTTGGTGGCCCATCGAGC
The DNA here is from genome assembly GCA_946482335.1 of uncultured Duganella sp. Next base: position 17,997 of record CAMLRG010000037.1, read on the forward strand.
GCAGCAAGGCGCCGATGCCATTGACAAAGTCGACGTTGTCATCGGCGAGCAGGATCCGGTGCAAGCGCTTGGCGGCCGACACCGGTGCCGGCTGCTCCGCCGCGGCGCTGGCCTCCGCGAGGATGGGCAGCGTGACGGTGAAGGTACTGCCCTGCCCAGTGCCGGCGCTCTCGGCACGGATGCGACCGCCGTGCAGTTCCACCAGCCTGCGCGCCAGCGACAAGCCAACGCCCAGGCCGGCGCTGCTGCGCTCGAGCGACGAATCGGCCTGGATGAACATCTCAAAAATGTCGTCCAACAAGGGCGCCGGGATGCCGATGCCATTGTCGCGCACGCGCAGCGCCAGTTGGCCCGCGCCCGCTTCGGCTTCCAGCGTAATGGTGCCGCCGCGTGCCGTATATTTGGCGGCGTTGTGCAACAGGTTGGAAACCACTTGCGCCAGCCGCGCGGCATCGCCGGCCAGGTACACCGCCTGCGGCGGCAGTTGCACATGCAGCGTATGGCCTTGCGCCGCGATGAAGGGCCCCGCCAATTCCAGCGCGTCGTCCACCACGTCCTGCAGCCGCAGCTGTTCGCGGCGGATGGTGAGCTTGCCGGTATTGATGCGCGACACGTCGAGCAAATCGTCCACCAGGCGCACCATCTGCTTCAGTTGGCGTTCCATGATGGCGCGCGCGCGGTCGCACGCCACCGGATCGCTGGCATTGATGCGCATGATGTCCAGGCCGGTGCGGATCGGCGCCAGCGGATTGCGCAATTCGTGCGCGAGCGTGGCCAGGAATTCATCCTTGCGGCGATCGGCCAGCAGCAGCGCGCGCTCGGCGCCCTGGCGCACCGTCATTTCGTGCTCCAGCGTGCGGTTGGCCTCCTGCAGGGCATTGGCGCGGCGGGCAATCTCCGCCAGCATGTCGTTGAAGGCATCGACCAGGGTGCCGATCTCGCCGCTGGCCTTTTCCTCCACCCGCAGCGAAAAGTCGCGCCGCGTCATCACGGCCCGCGCCACATCGGTGACCGCCAGCAAGGGGCGCGTCATCGTTTGCTGCAGCCGGTGCGCGACCAGGGCCGCCAGCAGCAGGCTGCCCACCATCACCCCCAACAGGATCAGGGCATAGCTTTGCACCCGGTCCAGCAAGCGGTAGGACGCGCTCAGGTACACCGTACCGATGCGTTCGCCTGCCTCGACGATCGGATGGTTCACCACCATGCGTCCCCCTTCGATCGCATAGCCCAGCGGCCCAGGGCGTTGCGGCAGGGCCGGCAATTCGGAAGGCAGGTGGAGATACGATGCGAACAGGGCGCCATTGGCGGTATAGATGGCCCCGGCCTGGATTTGCGGCCGCACCCGCAGCAAGCCCAGGTTCTGCTGCGCCGCGCGCGGATCGTTGAAGGAGATGGCCGGGGCCGACGCGGCGGCTACCAGGTCGGCCTGCGTGGTCAAATCATCGACCCAGCCCTGCTGGAAGCTGTTCAAGTCGTAGACCAGCATCGACACGGTGGTCGCCACCAGGGCCACAAAAGTCGTCGCCAGCGCCGTCAGGATCAGTTTGATGCGAACTGACCCTGACGCCGGCGCGATCATCACTGTCCGCCTTTCTGTACCTGGTAAGCCACCGACAGCAAGCGTGAACTGAGGCGCACGTTGCTGCGTTCGGCCGCCGGCAGCGACACTTCGAAGCGCACGCGCTCGTCGATCAAGCGGAAATTGATGACGCTACCACCGTGCAAGCCATCCTCCAGCTCGGTGACCGTCACCGTGCCATTCTTTTCGGCCGCGCGCAGCAGCGGACCGGGCTGGGCCACGCGGGCGCCGACGAACAGCAGATGCAGACCTTCCAGCGCGTCGCCCTCGGCCAATTTGCGCACGCTGATGCCGCGGTTGCCGACATTGCGCCCGATCGCAAGCTGCGCCAGTTCGCCGGCAACGTCATCGGCCCCCAGCACGCCCACCACCAGGGTTGGCCCCGGATCGACGGGAAACTCCACGTAACCCAGGAATTTATAGAGAAACGCCGCCTTGACGCTGCGTTCCAGCGTTGGCGCGGTACCGCCCGGCTGCGAGCCGACCGCCAGGCAGCTGAAGGCGAACAGCGCCAGCGCCAGGGCCAACAGGCGGTTCCTCCAGCCAGCGGCCGTCCAGGGCGGGTTGGCACATGTCGTGAGGCTTGCGCTTACCATCATTGGCTCAGGGTCGGTGTCGGGACGGAGAGAGCCCATGATACGACGGAACGGGCGGCTTAGGCAGTGTGCTGTTGTGTGGATCGACAAGATTGAGCTCTTGCAAAATTGCAAAAAGCCCAAATCTGGCTGCCATGCCACCACACCAGGAGTAGCCATGTTTCCCAAACCACCGCGCCCCGAACCGCCACGCAAGGCGGTGGCGATGCAAGTCGTCCAGCAGCGTGTGAGCGGCGCCGTGGACACGACCGTCATCGTCGCCCCCGCCCCAGCGCCGGTCGAGCCGGCAACACCGCCTGGAACGCCGCCAGCCAAGTCCGCACCGGCAGGCGGCCTTGCTCAGGGCCGCGGCATCCAGCCGATATAGCCGGCGTGCAGGCTCTGGATGTAGAGCCGGTCCGGCGTTTCCAGCACCGCCGTGGTTTCCGGGTAGGCGCCGGAAGGATCCTGCAAGTCGGCCAGCACTTTGCCGTCCTCGCTGAAGGCAAACACGTGGCCGTAGGCTTTCGGCACCGGCCACAGGGCGCGCGGCAGGCGCAGCGTCAGCTTGCGCAGGAAAGGCTTGCCGGCCAGCTTGTCGATGGTCGGGTTGCGCGGCTTGACCAGCCCGACCCAGATCTTGCCATCGCGGCCGCGCATCAGGTTGTCGGGATAGCCCGGCAGGTTGTCGAACAGGATTTGGCGCCGGCCGCTGGCAATGTCGATTTTCCAGATGCGGTAGCGGCCGGTTTCATTGACGAACAGCGTGCGGCCATCGGCCGAGATGGCGATGCCGTTGGCGAACGACAGGCCGCTGGCCAGGATGCGGGTCTTGCCGCTGGCCGGATCGTAGGCCAGCACGCGGCCAGTGGCGGACTGCTCGAGGATATCGAGCACGCTGGCTTCGAAGGTGCCGCCCCACTGGGCCGGGGCGAAGCGGGTCGAGGCGTCGGTAAAGTAGATGATGCCGTCGGGCGCCACCACGATGCCGTTGGCGTAGCGGATCGGGTCGCCCGGCGCCACTTGCGCGGTCAGTCCGGTCGGCTTGCCATCCGGCGCGATCGCCAGCAAGCCCTTCATCGCATCGGCCGCGATCAGGCGTCCTTGCGCATCGAAATCGAAACCAAGCACGCGGCCGCCCGTGCTGGCGAACACTTCGGCCCCGCTGCCGTCAGCCGCCATGCGCAGGATCTTGCCGCTGGTGACGGCCGCATACAGTTTCCCGTCCGGCCCCATGGCCAGGTGCTCGGGGCCATGCTCGCTGCCGATGCCGATTTTCTGCAGGCCTGCCAGCCTGGTATTCGGTGCATGCGCGCCCACATAGCCTGGCGCCGCCTGTGGCGACCACGGCACCGGCTCGGCCGGCACCGGCCACAAAAACAGGTAAGCCAAGGCAGCCGCCAGTGTCAGCCCTGCGCCCGCCGCAATCTTATGCCCCTTCGAACTTTCCAAAACCGCTCTCCCGCATTCAAGACAGGCGATATTTTTAACGAATTATTAATTTTCGTCGAGCAGTTTCGCGGGGCGGCGCTCACGGCAGCCTCGTGACGCGCAGCGCCATGTAGGGGCGGCCCGGCAGGGCGATACTGCGGCCGTCCTTGTCGGCAAAGCTGTAGTTGTCCCGCTTGCGGATCTCGAATACGCCCTCCACCGGCGTCACCGTCATGTTCCAGGTGTCGATCACTTCGGCCTTGAATTTCATGCCGTCGGCCAGGCCCGGTTTGGCGAGTACGAACGGCCAGCCGGCAGGTGCCTGGCGGCCGAAATAGCCCAGGTAGTATTGGGCATGCTTGCCGGCGAACGGATGTTCCTGCCATTTGTCGATCGGCTCCAGGCCCTCGGGCGGACTTTCGGACAGGATCTTGCGGAAAAACGCCAGCCGCGCCGGGCTCTCGCCGCGCAGCGTGCCGCCCTTGCCCAGCCAGCTCATGTCGTCCGGATCCTTGAAAATTTCGCTGTGGCCGACGTAGGTGCCAGCGATGGCGCCCATCCAGAACCGCAGCACCATCTCCTGCGCCGACAATCGGCCCCAGCGGCGCTCGATATTGCCCTCGTACTTCACCTCGTCGTACACCACAGGCTTGGAATACACGTCGCGGAACAGCACGGCGCGTTCGAAGTCTTCGGCAATGGCACCGCTTTGCACGCTGACGTGGGTGACCCACGGCTTGCTGTGGTTATACAGGACCATCGCATTGTGGATCGAACGCAAATGGCGGTAAGGGTCACGTGCCTGCACGATCTCGAAATAGCGGTCCCACTCCGGCATCGTCTTCCTGGTCAGGTAATCGAATTCGTTCGCCATCGACCACCAGACGTTGCGGTAGGCGGCCAGGCGCGCGACCACGTAGCGCAGGTAGCGTTCATTGACTTCCTCCGGCATCTGGTCAAAGCCCCAATGGCCCTTATCGTAAGGGTGGAACAGGATCACGTCGGCCTCGATACCCAGCGCGCGCAAGTCGCCGATGCGCCGTTCGAGATGGCGGAAGAATTCGGGGTTGAAACGGCTGAAATCCCAACCCTTGGGCGGCTGGCCGGCAAACGGGAAGCGCGGCGGCTGGTGCTTGACGTCATGGTTGGGGAACACCAGCATGCGCACCTTGTTGAACGGCCCTGCCGCCAGCGTCGCCAGGGTCTGGCGCTCCACCGCTTCGGGCTGGTGGGTCCAGCCGTAGCTGGTCGTGCCGACCTGCCAGAACGGCGTGCCGTCTTCATAGCCGAAATGGTGGGTGCCTTTCACGCGCACCGGCCCGTGGTTGCCGGCCTTTGCCGCCACCACGGTGAACTTGCCGCGCTTGCCGTCCAGCGCCGGGCGGTTGCTGTGGGTTTCGTATTCCCACTCGCCGATGGTGTCGGGCATGAAGCGCAGCTTGTACTGGCCATCGCCGTCGTAGAAACCGTCGACCGTCAGCGCGCGGCCGCCCTGCCGCAACGTCGCCGACAGTTCGACATCGGTGAACGGGTTGCCGTCGCGCGGGCCCGGCAGCGTCACTTCCTTGCTGCCCCAGCGTTCAACGGTTTCGGCGTCCTGCGCCCCTGCGCTGGCGAAGATCCCGCTGACCAGCACGGCCAGCAGCACCAGCGCGCGGAGCGCCTTCATGCCTCCAGCTCCGTGTTGATGGTCTTGCCGGCAATCCGCACGTTCGACAATTTCAGCCGCTTGACGTTGTGGATGGTCCAGGGATTCGCCGCGTCGCGCGGCGTGCCGAAGTCGGCATCGCTGATCGAGATATCGGTGAGCGGCAATACCGGCGTGCCGGACGGACCGTTGTAGCTGCTGGCCAGCGGCCCAAGGAGCACCATCACCTGGTTGCAGGAATAGGCACCGTCCGGGCCGTTGACATTGCTGGCGCGGACCCGGCTGATGTGCACGTGCGAAACCGAAGGCGGCCGGGTGCGCACGATATCGTCCGCCGGTGCATAGTCGCAATCGATGGTCAGGATCGCCCCGCCGCCGGTCGACGGAACCTTGCCGCCGAATGCGGTACCGGGCAAGGGTTTATAGGGGCGTGGCGTAGTTTGCACGCCGTTCGGCAGGGTGATGTCGCGCACGTACAGGTGGCGCAGGTAACCGCCACGGTTCATATTGGACTTCAGGCGGATCGCGGTCCACAAGGGGTCGCTGGCCCAGTGCGCGTTGCGGAATTCGATCTGCTGCGCATAGACGTGCTCGATCCCGGCCGCCATCTCGCTGCCAAGCGTAATGCCGCCATGGCCGCTGTTCATCACACAATTCCGGATCACGACGTTGCGGGTTGGGCCGTATTGCGTATCGCGGTTCTTGCCTGACTTGATGGCGATGCAGTCGTCGCCGGTATTGAATTCACAGTCTTCGACCAGCACCGTGTCGCAGGATTCCGGGTCCACCCCATCGGAATTGGGACCGATGCTGTCCATGCGCACACGCCTGATGTGCACATTGCGCGAGTTGAGGGGATGGTGGATCCAGAACGGCGTATTGACGACCATATAGCCTTGCATCAGCACGTCGGTGCAATCGACGAATTCGACCATCGATGGCCGTAAATAATGGCCAAGGCCGAAGATGCGCCGCTCGGGCGGCACGCCGGCTTCCGACAGGGCGGGCAGGAAGCTGGCATCGGCACGCCAGCCTTCGCCGCTGCCCTGGATACGTGCGCGCATGGCTTCGTCCAGCTGCGGCGCCACTTCCGCCAGCGATGCCGGGTTGGCGGGATTGGGGACGGCCTGGTGCACGGCGCCCGGCAAGGCTCCTTTCGGATTCATACCCCACCAGCAGCTGCCGCGGCCGTCTTCGAACGGCACGCCGGCCTGGCCGTTCAGCACGCTGGTCCAGTCTTCGCCGGTGATGGCGATATTTTTCTGTCCGCGCGCATAGACCATGGGGCTGAAGTTCAGGCAATCGTTGCCCTGCCAGCGCGAGAGCACCAGCCTGCCGTTCTTGCCGCAGTCGTAGTCGCCATCGCGCGCATAGTCGGCCGGGTTGGCGCTGAACAGGATTTGCGCGCCGGCCTGCAAATGCACGTGGACGTTCGACAGCAGCGTGATCGGCCCTTTCAGGTACCAATTGCCGGCCGGGATCACGACACGGCCGCCGCCCGCCTGGTGCGCGGCGGCGATGGCGGCGCGCACCGCCGGATAGCTGTCGTGCGAGCCCTGGGCTTGCGTAGCGAGTTCGCCCTTCTTGCGGATGGTCGGGTAACCGTGCACGGTGGCCAGCTCGCATGGCCTGGCCCCGAAATCCGTCACCAGGAAGTCGCGCTTGGGGAACGTGAGCGGCTTGGCAAAGCGGCGCACGATTTGCTGCGCGCGGCCCCACGGATCGGGCGGTGCGCCCGCGGCCATGGTGGGCGCACCGGCGGCTGCCAACACACCGATGGCTGCGGCGCCTTTCAGCAACTCCCGGCGGCGCGGGGAATGCGGGACGACTTGATTCATGGCTGCGGGTTCCATCCTTTTCCGTTATTAAATTGCGCGAACACCTTGGCGCGGCTGTCGTAACGGGCGGCCCCGGCGGCGTCGAGCACGCGGCCGGCAACGCGCTGCGACACATCCAGCGGCCTGCCCGCCAGGTCGGTGCTGCCGCCCTCTTCCCAGCCCTTGCCGTCGCGCGGTCGCTCGTGCCAGCCTTTGGCGTTGACGTGGAGACCGATGCGGCAATGGATGAAGCGTACGTTGTCCCACGCCGTCACCACGCCGGGCCGCGCCAGGTAGGTCGCGCCGGGCGGCACGTCGTTTCCGGCCGGACCTGGACCGTGTGTCAGGCGGCTATGCAGGAACACGAACCCCGGGTCGTCCTCGGCCACGGTACGTGCCTGGACCAGGTAGCCGCCGCTGGCCGGATTGGCGCTGTCGCCGACGGAGCGGATTTCGGATTCCTCGAACAGGGCGGCGCGGTTGTAGCCCCAGATGAAATCGACGTTGCCCGCTACCAGGCTGCGGTAGAACCAGGCATAGCCCTTGACCTGGATGGTGTCCTGCTCGCTCAGGAAGTCCACCTGGTTGGCGATGAAGCGTCCTTCACTGTTGAAGTACAGGGCCTCGGCCTGGGCGCCGATGGTCTTGCTGCGCCACGTGGTATTGACGAGGGTGAGCGTGTCGAGACGCAGCAGGTCGGCGTCTTCCACCAGGAACACTGAGCGCCCCCCGCCGGCGCCCGGCGCCAATGGCAGCTGGCCCGCCCCGCTGCCGGGATTGACCCCGTCGCTGTTCTCAGCGGCGAGGACCGTGCCGCGACGCGATTCTCCACGCAGGGTCACATTGTCCTTGCCGCGCAGGTAGAGCAAGCCTTCGTAACGGCCATTGGCAAGCCGGATGGTGACCGGCTGCGGGCGCGGCAGGTGCCGCATGGCGTGGTTCAGCGCGCCCTGCACGGTACGGAAGTCCGCCCTGCCCGTATGCGCCACGCGCAGCGTAGTGCCGTGCGGCGCGCGGTCGCGGGTGCGGAAGGTCCATCCCGCCTGCTTGCCGGCGCCTTCGAAGGCTGTTCCACCAAGCTTGGCGCCGCTGAATAGCTGGCCGTCCACCAGCACGTAATACTCGGTGCCGTATGCCAGCTTGCCATCATGCGGGCGGATGGTGACCGTTGCGCCGTCGGCGGTGATGGCCTTGTGGCGCACCACGCGCTTCATGCCATCGGGTGCGGCGCCAATGACGTCAAGCTCCATGCCCGGGCGGATCACGTCGACGGTCACATCATCCGCCGCGCGCACGATACGCACCGAACCATTGTCGCCGATCACCGGCGCCTGGTCGAAACGCAGCTGCAGCCGCGTGTCCGGCGGTACGTCGCGTTCGCGCGGGGCCGGCACCACCCGGCCCGCCAGCGCCCGGGCCTGGAGACGCGGCGAAGCGGCAAACGCCGGGCCGACGCGGACCGCCAGCGTGACCGCGACGTTGGGATCTTCGGCGCTCGTCAGGGTGACGACGGCTTGGCCCACGTTGCGTGGCGCCAGCTGCAGCGCATCGCCATCGACGCTGGCTTCGGCCACGGCCGGATCGCTCGACGCGGCGCCAAAGCGCAGCGCGCGCAAACCGGCACGGCTCGCGGCGCGCACCTCGAAGCGCTGCTGTGCCTCGCCCGCCTGCAAGGTGACTTGCTTGTGCATGTGGACCAGGCCGATGCTGGTCGGCGGCTGCGCCGCATCGCCTGCCCGCAGGCCGGTCATCTCGAACGCGCCGCCCTGCGCCAGCATGCCGATGCGCGGCGGCAGCGGATTGGGTTCGTCGACGCCGATCAGGCGTGCGCCGTTCAGGTAGGCCGTCAGCCCGGCGCCGTCGACATCCAGCCGTATCGTATGGAAGGCATCCCCCGCGTCCGGCTCGATGCGCACTTGCTTCAGGAATTTCGGCTGGCCGTCGATCATGCGCAGGATGTTGACGGACAGCTTGCGTCCGCCCGGCGCGGCCGCAAGCCCGAACCCCAGCCAGTTGCGCTCGTCGGCGTAGCGCACCACCACATAGCCCGAGCGCCCGGCAGCGGCGTCCGCACCGGGCAGCGCACGCATGCGCGCTTCGACGAAGTACGCTCCCGAAGTGGCCGCTGCCGTTTCCGCCCCCGGCACCAGCCGCGGAATCCCTGGCGCGGCAGGCGAAACCAGTTGCGTCCCCTCGCGGCACCACGCTACGCCACCCATGCATGCGGCGCCTTCGCCAATGCGCACCAGGCGCACCGCCACGTACGGCCGGCCCGGCAGCGCGATGCTGCGGCCCTGCCTGTCGGCGAAACTGTAGGCGTCGCGCTTGCGCATCTCGAATACGCCAGGCACGGGGGTGACGGTCATATTCCAGGTATCGATCACCTCGGCCCGGAACTGCGCGCCCTCCCCCAATCCCTTGTTATGCAGGACGACCGGCCAGCTGGCGGGCGTTTCGCGGCCAAAGTAGCCGAGGTAGTATTGCCCGTGGCGGCCCGCAAAAGGATGCCCCTGCCATTTGTCGATCGGTTCCAGCCCCTGTGGCGGGCCCTCCGCCAGGATCTTGCGGAAGAATTCCAGCCGCGCGGGGCTCTGGCCGCGCAGCTTGCCGCCCTTGGCCCACCACACCACCTCGTCCGGCGACGTATAGCTTTCGCTGTGGCCGACGTAGGTGCCGGCAATGGCGCCCTGCCAGAAGCGCAGCACCATTTCCTGCGGCGTCAGGTTGCCCCAGCGCTGAGGAAAGTTGCCCTCGTACTTCACTTCGTCATACACGACCGGCTTGTTGTACACATCGCGCAGCAGCACGGCGCGCTCGTAGTCGGTCGCCAGCGTGCCACTTTGCACGCTGACGTGCGTCACCCACGGCTTGCTGTGGTCATAGAACATGAAAGCGTTGTGGATGGAGCGCAAGTGCTGGTAAGGATCGCTTTGCTGCACGATCTGGAAATAGCGGTCCCAGTCCGCCATCGATTTCGACTTGATGAAGTCGAATTCATTGGCCATCGACCACCACACATTGCGGTAGGCCGCCAGCCGCGCCACGACGTAGCGCAGGTAGCGTTCATTGGCATCCGCCGGCATGGCGTCGAAGCCCCAGTAGCCCTTGTCGTAGGGATGGAACAGGATGATATCCGCCTCGATGCCCAGCGCGCGCAACTGCCCGACGCGCTGCTCGACATTGCGGAAAAATGCCGGATTGAAGCGGCTGAAATCCCAGTGCGACGGCGCTTTGCCCTCGAACGGGTACAGCGGCGGTTCATTCCTGTTGAATTCGTAGCGCTTGGGGAATACACCCATGCGCATCTTGTTGAATGGCGCGGCAGCCAGGGTGCGCAAGGTCTCTTCCTGCAGCGCGGCAGGCTGGTTGGTCCACGAATAACTGGTGGTGCCGACCTGCCAGAACGGGGTGCCGTCGGCATAGGCGAAATGCCAGGTATTGCGCACCCGCACCGGGCCCCGGTTGCCCGGCTTCGGTGCGACCGCCTGCACCTTGCCGGTCTTGCCCGACAAGGCGCTGCGGTTGCTGTGGGTTTCGTACTCCCAGGTGCCGACGGCGTCCGGCATGAAGCGGATCTTGTACTTGCCGTCGCCGTCGTAAAAGCCTGCCACTTCCAGCTTGCGCCGGCCTTGTTTGAAGGTGGCCGACAGCGCCACGTCCACGAAGGGGTTGCCGTCGGCGGGGCCGGCCAGCTCGATCTCGGCCGTGCCCCACTGTTCGACCGGATCGGCTTGCGCCGCTGCCGACAGCAGCAGCGTGCAAGCCAGCAGCAGGCAACGCAGCAGCATCTTAGAACTTGTACTCCACCGAGAAGCGGTACACGCGGCCCAGCATGTCGGCCATCGACGTCACGTAACCGCCGCTATAAGTGCTGTTGGAGGTCAGTGGCGGCCATTCCTCGGTCAGGTTGTTGATACCGAAGCTGATGACCGCATTGGGAATGCCCTTGTAGCGGACGTTCAGGTTGTACTGCTTGTACGCCTCCACCTCGGTCAGCGTCGCGCCGGCGCGCGGCGTCACGTCGGTCACGCCACGGCTATAACGTTGGGACAGCGTTGCGCCCCACGGGCCGGTGGTATAGGTGAGCGAAGCGGTGTGCTTCCAGCGCGGGTTAATCTGCGGCATGCCGGCCAGGCCGGAGTTCGGACCCGCGCCGCCGTAGCGGCCGTCGTTGGTGATAATGCCCACGTTCTGCAGCCAAGGGCCGTCTTTCTCGGACTGGAACTCATACTTGTCCATATAAGTGCCGTCCAGCTTCGCATCGAAGGTGCCGAAGCTGGTTTTCGGGAAACGGTAGCTGGCCGACACGTCCAGGCCACGGATGCGCGTCTGGCCGCGGTTTGCCTGGCTTGCCACGATGTGGTGGATGGTGCCGTCCGCATTGCGCACAAAGTTCACTTCGTACTTGGCCGGGTTCTGCTGGATCTCGGCGATGGTCACGGCGCCCAGCACGTCGCGCAGTTTCAGGCCCCAGTAATCGACGGTGACCGACAGGTCCTTCATCGGTTCCGCAGCGAAGCCGAAGGAGAAGCCGCGCGATTTTTCCGGTTTCAGGAAGTCATTGTTCGGCGACTTGGTCCAGTAATCGGTGGCGACGTTACACACCTGGTCGAAGGTGTAGCCCTGCCGCGGCGTGCCGGTGCCGGCCACCAGGGGCTGCGAGCTCGGGCACAGGACCGGGTCGTCCATCACCTGGTTGCGCACTTCCGGCGTCGGGTTCTGGATGTCGATGATCGACGGCGCCCGGAAGCCGGTGTTCACGTTACCGCGCACCACCAGTTGCTGCAGCGGCTGCCAGCGGGCTGCCAGCTTGGGGTTGACGGTGGTCTGTTTCAGGTCGCCATAGCGGTCCGCGCGCACCGCGCCGTTCAGCAGGAAGGTTTTGGTGATCGGCGCATCCGCCTCCATCAACAGCGAATAGATGGTGCGGTGGATTTTCTTGCCCACGCCCTGCGGGGTTTCCCCCACCAGGTCGGAGCGGACCACATTGCCGGAAGCGTCGATGTTGTAGCTGCCGTCGGCCTTCTTCAGCACGTAATCCAGCGGTGCGTCGAAAGTCTGGGCGCCGTCGCGGCGGACCTCGCCTGCCACCGCCAGCGTCAGCTGGCCACCCGGCAAGTCCCAGATGCCCTTGGACAGGGTCACGTCCACACTCTGGTTGAACGCCTTGTTCAAGCGGTAGGTATAGTCTTCCGCCTGGATCGACTTCAGGTATTCCAGGCCGGCCGCATCCTGCAGGCCGAAGGGATTCAGGATGCCTTTGTCGAAGCCTTCCTGCGCCTTGGTGTACAGGATGTAGCCTTCGCCCGCGCGGGTGTCGCGCTTGGATTCGCCGTAATTCAGGCCGGCGCGGTAATCCCATCCGAGCACTTCGCCTTCGGCGGTCAGCACGATGCGGTCATTGGTCTGCTCGTCGTTGCGGTAGGCCGGACCGAGTTCCGCCGGCCCCCACTGGAAGTAGATGGTCCGGTTGTTCATATTCAGGTCGCTGACCGTGCCCGGTGTCGTCGTCGGGTCGATATACATGGCCGGCGAGTTGGAGCCGGTATTGCTGCCCACGACCTTGACGCCCGGCGTGATGCCTTTGCCCGGATAGAAGCGGCTGGACGACGGCAGGGAATAGGTCGTGAACGGCTGGACGCTGCCCGGCACCTGCATGCCGCGGTACTTGCGCACGGTGTACTCGGCGTGCAGCAAGTCCAGGTCCACCTTATGTCCGCCCGCCAGGTTCATGCTGGCGCGCGCACTGATGTTGGTGATTTCGCTGCCGTCGGTGACCGCATTCCAGTGCAGCGGGTTGCGGGCGCAGCCCGGCGCATAAACCGGCGGCGTGGCCGTGCTATTGTTGCCCAGGGTCGGCGTGGAATAAGGCGGCAGGCAGCCGGAGGCGAAGGTCGGGTTGTAATTTGAATTGGCATTGCGGGCGAAGCCGAAGTTCGCGCCCGGGTTGGGATTGCGCGCTTCCGGCAGGATGCCCAGGCCCAGCGTGCGCAGGACGGCCGGGTCGTGCTGGTCTGGACGGTCGCCCTGGAACAGGGCATTTTTCTTCTGGTGCTCGACGGCGATATAGGCATTCCAGCCATCGCGCGCGAGGTTGCCGGCGCCCAGCATCATGCCGACGCTCTTGCCGTCCGCGCCGCCATCTTCGGTCGGTGCATACTCGGCCTTGATGGTGGCGCCTTCGTATCCGCGCTTGGTCAGGAAGTTTTGCACGCCGCCGATGGCGTCGGCACCGTAGATCGATGCCGCGCCGCCGTTGAGGGTCTCGACGCGGTCCAGCGCCAGGCGCGGGAAGACATTGACGGAGACGTATTGGTCTTGCAGCGGCTCGTTTGCCAGGCGGCGGCCGTTCAGCAGAGTCAGGGTACGCATCGGCCCCAGGCCGCGCAGGTTGATCATCGGGCCGGCCGCACCGCTATTGGTGCCCAGCGACAGCGACTGCGGCATTTCCAGCACCAGGTCTTTCAGCTCGGTATGGCCGCGCGCTTCCAGTTCGGCGGACTTGATGGTGACCAGCGGGGTGGCCCCCTCACTTTCGACACGGCGGATCAGTGAGCCCGTCACCACCACCGATGCTACGGGCTCCTGGGCCGGTGCATTCTGCGCGGCAGCCTGGTTGGCCATCTGCAGTACGGCCATGGCGACAGCTGCCGCCAGCACGGCGCGCTTGGATTGAGGGCCAGCAACGTAATTCATGAGTCTCCTCCATTTAGGCGATCAAATTGGTTTGATCGATTTTTCGATTTGGTATAACCACAGACTAAAGTGGTTAGGCCAATTTCACAAGCAAAAAATCCAATTTGCTGCAAAAAAGCCACTATTGGCCAGTCCAGATTGTTGTTTTGGCCTGACCACTTTAGAATGGGCCGCATGGAGACCAGGCTATACAGACAAGTGGCGGACAAGATCCAGGCGATGATCGCCGCCGAAGGCTATGGCAGTGGCGACCGCCTGCCGTCGGAGCGCGAACTATCCGCCAAGCTCGCTGTAAGCCGGGCTTCGCTGCGCGAAGGCTTGATCGCGCTGGAACTGACGGGCGTGGTCGAAGTGCGCAGCAATTCAGGCGTCTATCTATGCGGCCGCCCCGGTCATGCTGCCACCCTGCCGGAAGCGGGACCGGGCCCGTTCGAAGTGCTGTCGGCGCGGCGTGTGATCGAATCGGAGATCGCCGCGATTGCCGCGCAAGTGGCCACCGACCGCGCCATCGACGCCATCCTGGCCGCGGTCGAGGCGATGGAGCGCGACCACGACGACGTAAGCACCAATGAACAGGCCGACCGCAACTTCCACATGGCGATCGCCAATGCCACCGGCAACAGTGCCTTGGTGGGCGTGATGAACCATTTGTGGGACCAGCGCGGCCACTTGTGGCATAAGCTCAAGGAACACTTCCAGACCGAAGAGCTGCGCAAGGAGACCTTGGGCGACCACCGCGCGATTCTGCAGGCAATCGCCAGCCACGACCCTGCCGCCGCACGCAAGGCCATGCGCACCCACCTGGGCCGCGTGACCCGTACCTTCTCGAATTAGGAGACCCGAACTTGAACGCACCAAGCCAACCACGCCGCCGCAGCCTTTTGCAGGCCGGCGCCGCCGCCCTTTTCGCCCCGCCATGGCTGCCGTCTCTCGCCGCTGCCGCGGCGCCGGCCACCTCCGGCGCACCTGGCGCCATGGCCGGCAACGGCAGCGCCGCTTCGCTGGCCGGCCGTGCCGCCCGCGCCGCCGCCTGGCGCCGCGCCGACGCCATCGTCGCCAGGCTGCGCAGCCCCGTCAGCTTCCCCAAGCGCGATTTTGCTGTGACGGATTTCGGCGCACGGCGCTGCGCCACCAAGCAGGTCAAAGCCTGGGTGACCCACGACGACCAGGAACTGGTCGCCACCCAGGCCGACGACGCCCATGACTGCTACCCAGGCTTCAGGGCCGCCATCGAAGCCTGTGCCGCGGCCGGCGGCGGCCGCGTGGTGGTCCCGAAAGGCAGCTGGTACTGCGCCGGACCGATCGTGCTGCGCTCGAACGTCCATCTGCACCTGCAGGCCGGCGCCCATATCCTGTTCTCGCAAAATCCGGAAGACTATGCCCGCCATGGGGAATTCGATTGCGGCGCCAACGGCAAACTCACGCTCTCGCGCTGGCAAAGCAACGACTGCCTGAACTTCTCCCCCATGGTGTACGCCCTGAATGCGCGCAATATCGCCCTGACCGGCGAAGACTGGACGTCGAAGCTCGATGGCCAGGGCGGCGTCGCCTTCAACGAGGCCGGCGATTGCTGGTGGTCCTGGAAAGGCAGGAACCGCACCATGAACGCCGTATCGCAAAACACCGCGCCCGGCTACCGCGAAGGGCAGCCGACGCAAGTCGTGCCGAACCCGCTCAACAAGCCCTTGTCCGAGATCGCGCCCGGCCTGGACACCGCCCAGCGCAAGCTGATTGAAGGCGACGGCGACAAATGGCGCAGCGACGAACGCTACCTCCCTGCCCTGTCCGAGGCCGGCGTGCCGGTGCAGCAGCGCGTGTTCGGCAAGGGCCATTACCTGCGTCCGCCGATGATCCACTTCATCAATTGCAACAATGTGCTGCTGCAGGGCTACCATGTGCAGAACACCCCGTTCTGGCAGCACCACCCGGTCAATTGCCGCAACCTGGTGATCCGCAAGGTGCATGCCGAGAGCCGCGGCCCCAACAGCGATGGTTTCGACCCCGAAGCGTGCGACCATGTGCTGGTGCAGGATTGCGTGTTCGATTCCGGCGACGATTGCATCGCCATCAAGGCCGGCAAGAACCGCGATATCCAGTACGGCCCGACCCGCAATATCGTGATCCAGGGCTGCACCATGCATAGCGGCCATGGCGCCGTGACGCTGGGCTCGGAAATGGCGGGCGGCATCGAACATGTCTATGCGCGCGACCTGGTATTCGAGAACGCGCACTGGCAAACCGACCCGCTGAATATCGCGATCCGCCTCAAGACCAATATGAACCGCGGC
>CAMLRG010000038.1 GCA_946482335.1 uncultured Duganella sp.
GCTGGAACACCCTGCTGACCGCGCTGCAGCAGTTCAAGGACGACTACGACAAGAATGCCCCGATGTGGCGCATCCTGCCGGAATTCTCCGCCGCCAACCCTCGCTACGAGCAAATGGGCCTGCGCGACCTGTGCCAGCAGATCCACGACTTCTACAAGGCCTACGACGTGGCGCGCCTGACCACCGAGATGTACCTGTCGGACATGGTGCCCGCGATGAAGCCGTCGGACGCCTTCGCCAAGATGGCGCACCGCGAGATCGAGCGCGTGCAGCTGGACGAACTGGAAGGCCGCATCACCGCCATCCTGCTGACCCCTTACCCGCCGGGCATCCCGCTGCTGATCCCGGGCGAGCGCTTCAACAAGACCATCGTCGACTACCTGCGCTTTGCGCGCGACTTCAACGAGCACTTCCCGGGCTTCGAGACCGACGTGCACGGCCTGGTCAAGCGCGAGGTGAACGGCAAGCGCGACTACTTCGTCGATTGCGTGAAACAGTGACACAGGCGCCCTGCGGGGCGCTTGCGTAAGGTCAAAGCCAGACGCCGACATTTCGACCTATAGTTGACCTCAATCCAATTGGAGGGGCGACTACATGGCGCTTTCAGCTTGCGTGCTGGCGGCAGACAATGCGCCAGCGAGTGCCGGCGACGGGCTGCGGCTCGATCTGCGCGGTGCCGGTGTGACCATCGCCGCGGCGCCGCAAGACGGCGGCGCCTGCATCCTTCTTTTCAGCCGCTGGGACGCCGGGCTGGCCGCCTTGTGGAGCGCGGCCGGCACGCCCCAGGTGCTGGCCATCTGTTGCGAACCCGCCGCACTGGCGGCCGACGCCATGTGGGAAATCCTGGCGGCCGGCGCTTCCGACCTGCTGCTTTGGCACGACGGTGAAGCCGTCCTGCCCCAGGTGCTGGCGCGCCTGGAGCGCTGGCACGAAGTGGACCGGCTCATGGCTTCGGACCGCGTGCGCTCCTGCCTCGTCGGGCACAGCGCAAGCTGGATGCGCACGCTGCGCGGGCTGGTGGAAGTGGCGGCCTTCACCCAATCGCCCGTACTGATCACCGGCGAAACCGGCACCGGCAAGGACTTGCTGGCCCAGGCGGTCCATCGCCTGCACGGCGGCAAGGGCGAACTGACCGTGGTCGATTGCACCACCCTGTCGCCGGAACTGGCGGGCAGCGAACTATTCGGGCATGAGCGCGGCGCCTTCACCGGGGCCTATAGCGCGCGCGAAGGCGCTTTTGCCGCGGCCGACGGCGGGGTGCTGTTCCTCGACGAGGTGGGAGAATTGCCGCTGCCGCTGCAGGCGCAATTGCTGCGCGTGATCCAGGAACAGCAATACCGCCGTATCGGCAGCAATGACTGGCATCCCACGCGCTTCCGGCTGGTGTGCGCCACCAACCGCGACCTGGAAGCGGAAGTGCAGCGAGGCGCCTTCCGTGCCGACCTGTATTACCGTATCGCCGCCTGGCGCTGCCGTACGCCGCCGCTGCGCGAACGGCAAGGCGATATCCTGCCGCTGGTGCAGCACTTCCTGCGCCAGCTGGCCGGCCACGAATGCCAGCTCGACCCGGCCGTCAAGCAATACCTGACCACCCGCAGCTACCCTGGCAACGTGCGCGACCTGCGCCAGACGGTGGCGCGCATCTGGCATCGCCACATTGGGCCCGGCCCGCTCACCATTGGCGACGTCCCGCCCGAAGAGCGGCCCGGCGGCATGGCATGCTGGCCCGACGATGGATTCACCAATGCCATTGGACGCGCCGTCGACCTGGGGGTCACGCTCGCCCGCATCGGCCAGGCCGCCACCGATACCGCCATCCAGCTGGTACTGCAGCAGGAAGATGACAACAACCAGCGCGCGGCCCTGCGCCTGGGGGTCACCGACCGCACCTTGCAGCTGCGGCGCAAGGCGCGCAATGCGCCCGCCTAGCGCTGGCCTATCAGCCGCAGCAGGTTGCCGCCCAGGACCAGCGCCTCGTCGCCGGCGCCCAGGCGCAGCAGGCGGATCTTCTCCAGTTCCACGCCGGGGTGCAGCCAGGGGCCGTCCGAGCCGAACAGCACCTTGTGCGCGCCCGCCCGCCGTACCGCCTGCTCCAGCAGGTCGAAGCGGCGCACGCCGGCGCTGTCGGTGTAGATATTGCGATGGCGCGCCAGGTAGTCGACCAGGGCCAGTTGCGCCGCCCAGTCGTCGGCGAAGCTGCCCAGGTGGGGCAGGATGAAATTGACGTCAGGGTATTGGGCAGCCAGCAGCTCCGCCACCGAAACCACGCCGACCGGGTCGTACAGCACCGGCAAACCGAAATGCCGCGCCACGTCGCACACTTCACCCGTGATCGGGGCATCGTGCCGGTGCAGCTTGATGCCCACGAAGCCGTATTGTTCCACCGCCCGGCGCACCAGGGCACCGATGCGGCCCGCGTCGCGGCGCGCATGGACGAAGGCGAAGCCGTAATAGCGCTGCGGCTGCGCCGCCACCAGCCGCGCCACACCGGCATTGGCGGCCCCGTAATCGGAGTGGAACGCGGCCAGCAGCACGGTGCGGTCGATGCCGGCCGCGCGCGCCCGCCGCGCATAAGTCCCCAAGGCGGTGTCGCTGTCCCAGGGGCCGGTCAGCCCGTCGCCAGGGCCGGCGTGGCAATGGCAGTCGACGATCATGGCTGGCCGAAGCGCGGAGCGTGGGTGCGCAGCGCTTGCAGCACGGCACGGCGCACGGCTTGCGGGCTGCCGTCGCCCTCCCCGGCCGCCTGTGCCGCACTGCCGGCAATGCGCACGAAGCGCCTGGCCGCCTCCAGTTCGCGGTCAACGCCCGGCATCGCCGCCATTTCCATCTCCAGCGCCTTGCTCAAGGCACCGCCCAGCGCCCTGCCCAGCGCCGTACCGAAGCCCGGGATCGGGATGAAGGAGCCGAGCGCGCCGCCCACGAAAGGCAGCGCCTTCTTGGCGATCCCTTTCAGGATCCCGCCCAGCGGTTTGGCGACCTTCTTGATGCCCTTCCAGACGCCCTTGAACATCTTGCCCAGGAATCGCTCGAGCTCGGCCTCGCTTTGCACCGCCATCAGCTCCATCGCCAGCGCCAGTTCCTGCTCTTCGCTGAACGGCCCCTTGCGGCAACGCCGGCAGGAACAGGACTGTTCATGCCCTTCGCCCAGCAGCGCCAGTTCCAGCTCGCGGCGCTGGTTGGTCAGGACGCCCTTATAGTGGTTGAACATCTTGTCGTGCAATGTCCATTCGCGCTTGCGCCGGTCGGCATCGTCAGGCAGGTTGGGCGCGATATAGACGCTGACCGCTGCCGGCAGGATGCCCATCATGGCGGCGCAAGTACGGTGTTGCGCCAGGCGCTGTCCCATGTGCCGGGCCTGGCCACTGTAGCCCCTGCGCTTCCCATTCACGGTGAACTCGAGGTAATACAAGCCCGGGCCGTGGGTGCGGGCATCCCCGGGCGCCTTGTCCAGCGCGCCGATCGAAGCGTAGGCCGGTCGCAGTGCGCGCGGCATCAGCGCCACCGCCGCTGCGATGGTGGGCGGCACTTCCCCTGAGCCAGGCTCGCCTTCCGGGAAGGGATCATCGTCGGGGAACGGTTCAGCGTCAGGCATCGGCTCAGCGGCGGAGGGTACCGGCTCGAGCAGGGGCAATGGCTCGAACACAGGCACCCGGTACGGCCAGACACCGTAGGCGGGCGGGCGCCGCGGCCTGCGCATGGACTGCGCAGAGCGCGCAGTACGCACCGGGCGCATGCCCTTCCGACCCACCGGACGGCCACCCCTTGGCCGCCATTCGAATTCCATTGTCTCAAACATGCTGCACCTCCATGAGTTGTCCGATCGTACGCGCGGCATGGGCAACCTGCTGCGCGCCATGGTCGGCCCGCAGCAGCAACGTCAACACCTGCCTGGACCGCGTTCCCTGCAACAGCACTTCCACCCCGGCCAGCGACAGTTCGCGCTGCAATGCCGTCCCGTCGCAGGTTGGCGGCAGCGCGATGCGCTGGACGGGGAACTGGCCGCCCGTGCAAGCAATGCCCTGCGCCCCCAGCGCGCTGCGCAACTGCGCGATGCGCTCGCGCAACCGTGCGCGCAGGTTGCGGCCGATCTTCCGGTTGGCCTCCAGCGCACACCGGCCGGCCGCGATCGCCGCCACCGAGGGCGGACTGCAATGGGTCCGCGTCGCGCTGGCTGCCATGAAACCGCACAGCAGCTTGCGCGGCCCCGCCAGCACGGCCAGCGGTGCCCCGAAACCCTTCGCCAGCGAAGCCCCGGCCAGCACCGGCGCGCCGCCCAGCCCATGCGCCATCACCGAGCCGCCGCCATCCAGCCCCAGGATGCCAAGGGCCTGGGTATCGTCCAGCAGCAGAACGCCGCCATGGCAATCGGCGATTTCGGCGTAGGCCGCCAGCGGCGGGGCAAGCTCGTCGCCTGGCGTGTAGCCGTCCGCCAGGACCAGGGGCCGCCGGCCTTGGCCACGCCAGCGCCGCGCCAGCGCCGCCGCGTGGCTGGCGTCGCAGTGGCCGAAACACTGCATCGGCAAACCCAGCGCAGCACCCCGCTCGGCCCCCCAGCGCGCCACCGGATAAGCCGCATCGTCCACCAGCAGCACCAGGGGCGCCGCCGCCAGCCAGCCGAACAGATCCCAGAACAGATGCAGGCTCGATGGCAGCAGGCACGCCGCCTCGCAATCCATCAGCCGGGCCAGTGCGGCGCCCAGTTCCGTTTCGCCGGGCACCGGCTCCAGTGACGCTGGCTTGCCCAATGTGAGCGCGTCCCACGCCGGCAGCGAGCGCGCACCGTGGTGCATGCCAAGGTACAGTGCGCTGGTGAAGTCGGCGCGCACCGCAGCCTCACGCGGTACGGGGCATCGCTTCCAGGCGCTGGCGCAGCAGCACCGACGGCATGGTGGACTCAAGAGCCGGGTTCGGGATTTCCGACGTCAGGTCGACACCGGTCACGGCGCGGTAGGCATGCATATATCCTTGCGCCTGCGGACGCCAGAAACGCGCCCAGGCAAACGCTTCGGTCGGGTCGTACACGTCGCTCCAGTGGCTGTAGCGGATCGACAGCAACAACTGCTCCCCGAACATGGACAGGTCGCGGAAGTGGGCAATGCTGGTATCGCTCCAGCCCTGCACCTTCTTCATCGCATCCACCCGGTCCATCCACGGTTCGGGGTGCGCCACCATCAGCCGCGTTGGCAGGAATTCGCGGAATTCCGGACGCGCCAGTATCCATTGCTGCATCAGCATTTCGATGCGCGCCGTCGACGGCAGGTCGCCAAACTGGTTGTGCGCGCCCTGCGACAGGATCAGGTGCACTTCCTTCAGCGCATTCAGGATCGGGAAGGCGTCCGCTTTCACCGTGGTGTCGTCGTCCTGGCGGTAGAAAGGCATCAGCTGGCGCAGCAGGTTGTGGAACGCTTCGATGAACTTGGACCGGCTGTCGGCCGGGCGGAAGTCGCGCACCGCCTTGCCGTCCAGGCGGATGCCGTAGTGGTGGTCGTACTCGTAATTGCGGCGCACCACGCTCAGGCGGTGCTGCTCGTCCTGCACATAGCCCCACAGCAGGTTGTTCAGGGGCCGCAGCATGTCGATCTCCATATTGGCCAGCGGGTCGGGGCCGTTGCCATGCGACAGCGAGCGCACATTCTGGAAACGACGCGTGATCGCGTTCATGCTCTGCACCAGCATGCCCTCCTCCTGCCAGTACGACCAGATCAGTTCCATCATGCAGGGGTTGACCAGGCGCTCGCGGATGAAACCCGCGCACAGCTCGGCGTCATGGTGCTCCTTGTGGTCCATGTGGATGCGCACATCCGGCAGCTTGCTGCGGATCAGGGCCAGGTAAGGCAGGATCCTGGTTTTCTGGTCCAGGGACGACAGGTAGCGCTTGACCAGCTCGTCTTCCAGCTTGCGGTCGTCCGGCAGGTCGCGCCGGTCCAGGTATTCGGCGTCGTCCTGGATGCGGAAAGCGTAAGGTGTGCGCAGCACACCGCAGTTCACCATCACGAAGGCCTCGGTGGCGGCCTTCAGCACGCGGTACGAGTCGGAATCGTTGAAAGGCAAGGTGCGCCGCTTCTCCAGCGCGTGGAAGGCATGCTCCTTCTCATTGAAGCGCCCGCGCTCGAATTCCGGCACCTCACCGCCGGCGTTATTGCAGAACAGGTGGTCGATGAACAGCTTGTAGGTGTTGAACGATAGTGCCTCGGCACTGTTCCTGATCAGCGTCCAATGGGCAATGACGGGACGCCATTCCGCTTCCGTGCGCGAAGCATGGGTGGTGATATTGCCGCCCACCTGCAAAGGGCTGCCTTCGTCCACGACTACCGCTTCGGAAGCCCGGTAATGGGCCGCATCGTTCGGGTCCGGCGTCACGCCATCGGCCTCCAGCGCCGCCATATAGACGTTGACGGCTGCCTCGGCGGTTCCGGTCGCATTCAGCCGCATGCTCGACTTGACGCCGTGCGGCACCTGGCTTTGCAAGGGTGGCTCGGGCACGTAATACGTGCCTGGCATCGGGTTCGCCCTGCCTGGCACGCCGTGCGACACGGTGACCCACAGCGTGTCGCCCACCAGGCCGTGGGGACGGTCCTGGTTGTCGCCGTTGGCAAAGAACACCGGCTCCAGTACGAACGGGGGCTCGAGCCTGAATTCCGTCTCCACCCTGGTGTCCTTGGCCAGGATCTCGACGTAGTTGCAACGCTCGAAGTCTTCGTTGAAAGGCGTTACGTTGTTGTACACCACAACGTAGCTGCCCACCTCCAGGCCGTCGAATCGCGCATGGCCATTCGGCCCGGTATGGCTGCGGCGCACCACAGGCCAGCCGGACACCAGCTTGCGCACCTCCGGCGCAGCGGCGCCGGCTGCCCTGAGCTGCTGCAGCTGCTTGAGCTCCGCATCGGAGGGATGGGCCAGCAACACGTGGGCATGCACCACCGGGACCCAGCGGTTGCCCGATATCCTGGCCCGCACATTGACGTCGATCTTCCCGCTGGAGACAGCGGCTGCCGCACTCGGTTTAGTCATGATGGAACTCTCCTCAAATGTCAGTCAAGGTATTGCGAAGCGCCCAGTGCGTCAGCAGGCGCGCCAGCAGGATGCTTTCGTGTTCCGGGCTCAGGATGCCGTCCGCGCGCGCCTGGCCAATCACGGCGAACACCAGCACCGGCGCCGCCTGGTACATGCGCTCGGGCTTGCGCTGCCACAGCCGGAACAGCAAGGCCAGGTAGGCCGGCTGGCGCCGCTCCACCTGCAAGGCCTCGGGCAGCGATGCGCCGCGCAGCAGGGCCGGCCGATGGCTCGCCAGCAGACCGGCCAGGGCTGGCATGGAGTCGCGCAGTGCCTGCAGCAGCCGGCGCTCGGCCTCCGGCAAGCCTTGCAAGGGGTAGAAAGACTCCCATAGCCGCGCCATGCGCTGCCACTGCGGGTGCGGAAAGAGCCTCTCCCCCATCGTGCAGCTGAGCAGGACGCGGATCCATGGCACCGGGTGCGGGTCGTCGATATTGATGCGGAAGACGAAGATGCGCGGCAGGCTGACCACACCGATCAGCCCATGGGTGGCTGCCACACCGACCCTGGCCAGCGACCAGAAGTCGGCCACGATCTCGGAGATCCAGCGCTCCCACAGTTTCCAGAGCTGGGCCGGCCCCGTGGCGCCCGATTGCAGCGATTGCAGCACCGGGCGCAGCGAATTCACCAGGTCCAGCAGCGCCGCGCCCTGGTGGCCGACTTCATGGAACAGCGAAGAGGCGATGCTGGCGCCGACCATCCGTTCGCGCGGCACGCGGATGATGGCAACCGGGTTGTCGCCGCCACCCGGCAAACGTGTGCGCGCACGCCGGATCGCCGCCCCCGGTCCACGGTCCAGGTAGCACACCACCGGCGGCGCCGTATAGTAGCCGCCGCGCAGTGCCAATGCGTCGGACGAAGCCACGTCCAGCCCGGCCAGCCAGACGCCATTGCGGTGCTCGCTACGCTGGGTGATCACGTCGTTGAACATGTCGAACTGGATCAGCGCTGCGTTGAACTTCATGCGCAGGAAAGTGAAACGGCGTTGCGCCTGGGCCGGCGTGGCCTTCCGCCCGGCAGGGCTGCGCAGCCAGCGCAGGAAGCCACGGACCATGGCACGCAGCTCGCGCCGCCCGGACACCAGTTGCCGTTCGATGCCGCGCTGGGCGCGCGGCAGCAGCGACGCCGCCGGCACCATGGGCTCGATCAGGGCAAACGGCAGCACACGGGCCAGGCGCGTCAGCAGGGAACGCGCCTCCTGTGCCAGCATCCAGGCGGCGTATGGGCTCATTGGGCTCAGGCTCCGTAGATCACGATCTTGCGGCCCTGGCGCACCCAGCGTCCCGAATGGCCACCAGTGGGCCGTGCGGCGCCGGCCTGCTGGCCGCCCTGCCCGAACTGCTGGCCAGCCTTGGCCAGCAATCCCGGGGCGTGCTGGCGTACCGCAGCCGTGGCGGCCTGCATGGCCACCTGGCGCGGATCGCCACCTCGTGCCTGGGCGGCGCGGTTAACCGTGTCGGCCGCCAACTTGACAAAGGTGCGTGCGCCATCGAATTCGCGGTCCTCGCCGGACAGTTCGCCTTCCGCCTCCAGGCCCAGCGCACTGCCCGCCGCCGACGCCAGGCCGCTGCCGATCTTGGCGCCCAGCGGCCCGCCGAAGTAACCGCCGATCGCGCCACCGGCCAGCGGCAACGCCTTCTTGGCGACGCCTTTCAGGGCGCCGCCGATGGCCTTGCCGACCGGCGAGCGGATCACGTTGCCGGCGAACGAAGCCGCCTTTTTCAGGAAACCGCCCAGGAACTGTTCCAGTTCCGCTTCGTTGGTGACGGACAGCAGTTCGCTGGCCAGCTCCATTTCCTCGGCTTCGGTCAGCATGCCTTGCTGGCCCATTTCGCCGCCCCATTCGGATTCGCCAAACTCATACTCTCCCTCGTAGGACGATTCGTTGCCGAACTCCAGGGTGGTACGGTCGATGTCGTGCATGATTTGCCCCCTATGATGTGATGCTGCGGATGGTGGGACGGAGTGCCGTCCCATGATGGATACAATGGCGGGCAGCAGGCCCGGTGCAACTTGTCTGGCGGCCAGGTTCAGCGCGGCGCGGCGCAACTGGCGCGGATCTCCCCGAGCGGCCTGGCGCGCCCGGCGCGCCGCCAGGCCGGCAAAACGCATGAACTGGCGCGCGGTTTCGAATTCGCGGTCTTCCGCGCTCAAGCCTTCGAGCTCGAGCCCCAGCATGCGGCCGGCTCGGGGACCAGCGGACAGCACGTGTTCGGCCAGTTCGGGCAGCACCCCGTCAAGACCCGGTGCCACGTGGCGGAACCAAGCCGGCAAGCGGCCCTCGCGGCGCGCTGCCAAGAGTTCGGCGGCCTGCGGAAGGCTATCGTCGCGCCATGCCGCCGTGGGTGCCGCCGGCGCCAGTTCCAGTTCCGGCCGATAGTTGAGCAAACGATCCATGCTTTCTCCCTTGCGCAAACCATGCAAGGCTTAACGCAAGGCGCGTGCCAGCGCCTGCCCAAGAGGCGGCGCCGGCGGCGGCGAAAGCGGTTTCGCGGGAAGGGGAAAAAGGAGGAGCGGGGGCGAAGCCGCCTTCGCCCGATGAAGATCAGGCGGCGACTGCCACCGTCAGGGTCGCAACATAGCCGTCCGTGGCATTGCCGCTCATGGTGACGAGCTGCAAGGAGTAGCCATCGCTGAAGATATTGTCGGTGGCGAAGCTGATGCGCGACAGGTTGCTGACGGAGGTGCTGTAGCCCGAGGTGGCATAGACTTCGTTCAGCGTCGCCAGCGGGAAGGTGAACTGCGAAGTCTTGATGCGGTTGGAGGCGCTGGTGCTTTGCGCCAGGCTGCGATAGACCTCGAAGTGCACGTGCGGCATGCGACCGTCGTAGCAGCCGGGGAAGATGGTGGTGAAACTCAGGTTGCCGTCGGCATCGGCAGCCTGCACGCCGCGCAGGTAATTCTGGTCCGTCACGCCGCTCGAGTAAAGCGAGTAGCGGCCCTCACGGTCGCAGTGCCACAGGTAGACGGCGAAATCGCCGGCCGCGCCACAGGTGTTGTTGGCGTTGACGATTTTCAGCTTGATCGTCAACGGTACGCCCGCCGCCGTGCCGCTTGCGCCGTTGAAGCTGCTGCGGATGTCGCTGCGCACCACGCCGCTCTGCGTCAGCACGTTGACAATGCCGCTGGCATTGCTGTTCGTGCCGTCGCCCGGATAGGGGCCGCCGGTCTCTTCGGGGATTACCGAACACGTGCCGGACGTGGTGCCGGTACTTGTCCCTGTGCCGGTGCTGGTTCCCGTGCCGGTGCTGGTGCCGCTCCCACTGCTGCTGCCGGTGCCGGTGCCGCTGCTGTCGGCAGTGGTGCTGTCCGAACCGCCGCCGCAACCAATCAGCGGCAGTGCGGCGGCGCCGGCGAGCAGCCAGCGCAGCGAGCGGCGGCGGCTGCTTTCCATGTTCATCATTGCTTCAAGATCCGCTGCCAGGCCGTGGTCATGCGCGTCCATTCAATTCCCCTTGTTATGCCGTAGTGTTGATCAGGTTGCCGCTGCTGCCCGATTGCGGCAGTTTGTCCGCCAGCGTCTGCAGGAAGCTGGCCAGCTTGGATTGTGCGTCGCTGCTGTCGGTACCGAGCGCTTCGAGTAGGGATGAGAAAGACGTCTCTAGCGACGAGGCTTCACTGTCCTCCGACGAGTCGCCTTGCAGCGACGAGATCAGGCTTTGCAGGTCTTCAGCCAGTCGGCCGGGACCTCCTGCGCCAGGCGGGCCGCCCAGGCCTCCTGGTCCGCCAGCCCCGCCCGGACCACCGGGGCCGGATGCCCCTTCAGCCCTTGCGCCGCTGGCCGCGCCCTGCTCGTGCAGGGAAGCCATCAACTCCTGCAGGAAGCTGCCGAGCGCCGACGCGGCGTTTTCCTTGTCGCTTGCAGCGACGTCGCTCACGCCCAGCGATTCCAGCGCCTCCCCGATAGCGCTGACAAAGCCACTGGCTTCCGGCGGCGGCCCCGGTGGTGGTGGTGGCGGCGCCTGGCGGGTCTTGTCGGTCCCGGTCGGCGACACCTGGCCGGCGTAGCTGCTGCCGGCAATGGCATTAACGTTCATGGCTGCCTCCCCGCTGCTGACGCGCCTTGCGCTCGTCCAGTTGCTTACGCTGCTCGGGGGTCAACAGGGCCAGCACTTTCTGGTGCGTGCGGATGCGCGACAACGTAAGATTGGCTTGCGCTTGTGCCGCGGCCTGCGCCAGCTTGGCGGCAGCCGCATCGTCGAACTTCCCGTCACGGCCCATCTCATGAAGGGCGCGCATCGCCTTGTCATGCGCCACCCGCTGCTCGTGCACGTAAGGGGCCTGGCTGTGCATCAGCTGGAACAGCTTTTCCTCCTGGCTTTCCGACAAATCGAGCCCTTGCAAGAAGCGTAAGCCTGGACGGCCGCCGCGCGGATCCCCGTCGCGCGGGGTATGCGCGCCGCCGAACGGCGGGTGCCCTCCCTCGGGCGGCATG
This sequence comes from uncultured Duganella sp., assembly GCA_946482335.1. Next base: position 11,489 of record CAMLRG010000038.1, read on the forward strand.
TTTTCGGCGCCGAAGGCCGCCAACGGCAGAGCCATGGAGGCAGCCAGCAACAGCTGGATAGTTTTGCTCTTGTTCACGTCAATCTCCAGTGGTGGATAGGAGACTCCATTCTCTGGCTACTGCCTGTAAAGCGCCGTAAGTCGCAGGTAAAAACGTGTAAAGATATGGCAGCCCGGCAGGAGCCATTTGCTATCATGGCTGCCATGAACAAGGTCCTACTGATTGACGACGACGTGGAGCTGGTCGGCATGTTCCAGGAATACCTGGCGCAGGAAGGCTTCGACGTCACCACCGCCAACGATGGCGAAACCGGCGCCGCCAGCGCGCTCACCGGCCTGTATGCCATCGCCGTCCTCGACGTCATGATGCCCCGCATGAATGGCCTGGAGACACTGCGCCGCATCCGCGCTGTGAGCCGCATGCCGATCCTGATGTTGACTGCGCGCGGCGACGATACCGACCGCATCGTCGGCCTCGAACTGGGCGCCGACGATTACGTGACCAAGCCGTGCACGCCACGCGAACTGACGGCCCGCATCCGCGCCATCCTTCGACGGACGCAGGCGCAGCCGGACACCGGCACCGGTCCATTGGTGGTTGGCCAGTTGACCATGTGGCCGGAACAGCGACGCGCTGCCTGGGGTGGCGTTCCGCTCGACCTGACCAGCACGGAATTCAACCTGCTGGAAGTCTTGGCGCGCAATGCGGGTAAGCCGGTCAGCAAGAATGTCCTGTCGGAACAGGGGCTCGGACGGCCGATGGCCCGCTTCGACCGCAATATCGATGTCCATATGAGCAGCCTGCGCCACAAGCTCGGTGCCATTTCGGACGGCCGCTCCTGCCTGCAGACTGTCTACCGCCTGGGTTACCAGTTGATCAGGGAGTAAGCCGTGGGGCGCCTGTTCTGGAAGTTCTTCTTTTCGATCCTGCTTGCCCAGTTGGCCGCAACGGCAGGCATTGGCGGTGCGATCTGGCTCAAAACCCGCGCCGCCGTCGTGGCGCAGCCATCCGACCTGGAAACCGGCCCGCCTGCCGAAAATGCGATCGAATCAGCGGCCGCCACCTTGGCGTTCGGCGGCACCGACGGCCTGCGCCAGCTGCTCGAGAATATGCCGCGTCACCGCGTATATGCGGTCGGCGACGATGGGAAAGAGCTGCTGGGCCGGATCACCAATCCCAGTATGCTGTCCGAGGCGCAGAAGATGCTGGCCAGCGCCGATCCGCGCGGGGTGCGCCAAGTGACTTCACCCGACGGGCGGCGCTATCTCTTGTTCCTGCCTTCGCGCCGCCACCAGGGTGGCCTTGGCATGCCGGATTCGCGGGCGATCCTCGCGGGCTCGGGCATCCCCGGCCTCGATCCGCGCCCCTACCGCCGACAGGAGTCCCGCTGGGCCGCCCCGCCACCGCCTCCCGAGCCGGACGGCACGCAGCCCGCAATGCACGGCTTTGGGGCGCCTGGCAGCCAGCGCTCTCCAGCAGGCCTCGCACCGGGCGTCAGCGTTACCACGGGCGTGCCCGCCGGCCCTCCCCCTGGCGCCGGTCCCCGCGCGGGTCCTGACACTGGCCCCGACGGAGGCCCTGGTCCTGGTCCTGGCCCAGGTGCCGGTGCCGGGCCTGGCCGTGGCGAGCCAGGCGGCCCACCGCCGCGCTTCCGCCCTCTGACCCCGTTCATCCCGATTGGTGCCGCCGTCCTGGCCAGCCTGTTGTTCGCGGCCCTGCTGGCCTGGTATTTTGCCCGCCCGATCCGCGCCTTGAGGCAAGCCTTCGATGCCGCCGCCAGTGGCGACCTGGCACCCCGTTTCGCTGCCAAGGCGCGCGCGGGCGGCGACGAACTCACCACGCTTGGCCGCGACTTCGACCGCATGACGGCGCGCCTGCGCGCCCTGCTCGACGGACAAAAGAACCTGCTGCACGACGTCTCCCACGAGCTGCGCTCGCCGCTGGCGCGGCTGCAAGCCGCCATCGGCCTGGCCCACCAGCAGCCCGACAAGGTTGGCGCATCCATGGAACGCATCGAACGCGAAAGCGTCCGGATGGACAAGCTGGTCGGCGAATTGCTGACGCTTTCCCGCCTGGAGGCCGGCGCCTTCGACGCGCCCCAGCAGGAGTTCAGCATTGGCGAAGTGCTCGACGAGATCGTCCACGACGCCCAGTTCGAAGCCGCCAGCAACGGCCGTGAAGTCCGCTTCACCGGCGAAGCCGACGCCCAGCTCAGCGGCCAGCCCGAACTGCTCGCGCGCGCCATCGAGAACGTGGTCCGCAACGCCATCAAGCACAGTCCCCCTGGCGGCCTGGTTGAGGTGGAAACGGCGCGCGACGCGCACTTCATCCGCATCCGCGTGATGGACACCGGACCAGGCGTAGCGCAGGAAGAGTTGGGGAAGATTTTCCAGCCGTTCTTCCGCAGCAGCAGTACGGAGAAGAACGTGGACGGTCATGGACTGGGCCTGGCAATCGCCCAGCAGGTGGTGCAGCAGCACGGGGGCCGCATTGCCGCCGCCAATCGTGCCGGCGGCGGCCTGTGCGTGGAGCTGGCGCTCCCGCTGATCCGGACTTAAGCCTTGGGCAGGGTCACGCCGTGCTGGCCCTGGTATTTGCCGTTGCGGTCCTTGTACGAGACTTCGCAGACTTCGTCGCTCTCGAAGAACAGCACCTGGGCGCAGCCTTCACCGGCGTAAATCTTGGCTGGCAGCGGAGTGGTGTTCGAAAACTCCAGCGTCACGTAGCCTTCCCACTCCGGCTCGAACGGCGTCACGTTGACGATGATGCCGCAGCGTGCATAGGTCGACTTGCCGAGGCAGACAGTCAGCACGTTCCGCGGAATGCGGAAGTACTCGATGGTGCGCGCCAGTGCGAAGGAGTTCGGCGGGATGATGCAGACATCGCTCTTCACATCGACGAACGAGTTCGAATCGAAGTTCTTCGGATCGACGATGGTGCTGTTAATGTTGGTGAAGACCTTGAACTCGTCGGCGCAGCGGATGTCGTAACCGTAGGAGGAGGTGCCGAAGGAGATCACCTTGCGGCCGTCCACGGCGCGCACCTGGCCGGGCTCATACGGCTCGATCATGCCGTGTTGTTCCGCCATACGGCGTATCCATTTATCGCTTTTAATCGTCATCGCAAAGGCTTTCTGGTTTAAATAGTGGTGCGAATTTTACATCAGGCGCGCTTGCGCTGGTGCGTTGAGGCGGTCTCCAGCTCATCCCCGAGCATCTGGCGGATCAAATCACGTGTTATTTCTGCCGCAAGCCGCGGCATCTCCATGGGGAACAGGTGGGAGCCGCGCATCATGCGGAAATGGCGCCCGACCAGTTTGCGGGTGTGGTGCAGGCCGGCCTGGCGGTTCTCCATCGAATTGTCGCCGGCCACATAAGCTACCGGCACCGGGAATTTCCCCTTTACCAGCTTGCCGATGTGGTGCGGCAGGCTGCGGTAGATGGCGGTCTCGGTCTCGCGGCTGAAACGCAGCTGCACGCCCTCGGGATGTTCGGCCAGACCAGCTTCGAGGTAATCCAGCAGGACGCCGGGCGCCCAGGCGCCGAACACTTCCTTGCTGGCGAAGTGGCGCAATGCCTCCTTGTGGCTTGGCCAGACATTGCGGCGCTTGACCGAGAAACGCGCCGGCGAATAACGGTCGGACAGGCGCGTCCCTTTGAACAGGCGCCAGACGTTGGCGCGCCAGCCCGCGACGACGGGAGAATCGAGCATCACCACGCAGCGCACCAGTTCCGGACGCTGGGCGGCAGCCATCAGGCTGAGCATCCCGCCCAGGGAATGGCCGACCAGGATGACCGGCTCCTTGTCATAACGGCTTTCAAGTTCGGCAATCAACTCCTCGACCAGCTTGGCCCAACCATCCTGCACGGGGTAATGCGGATTATGACCGTGCATGTCGAGCGCCTGGATGTCGAAATCCTTGCCCAGATACTCGAAGAATTGGCGATAGGTCCCCGCCGGATAGCTGTTCGCGTGGGCGAAATGAACTTTCGGTTTCGTCATCAACTTATTCTAAAAGCAAAAGCAACAAGTGTTTCGTACAAAGCCTCTAATTATCGCTCAGGATCAGCGGCCATGCCAGTAGCGGGGGCGCTGGCGGCGATAGGCTTCGAGTTGCGGCGCGGCGTCCAGTTCGATCAGGATGGCGCCTGCCGTGTCGGTGCGCCAGATGCCGGCGCCCAGCGCGCGGTAGCGTTCCACGACGTCGGCTCGCGGGTGGTGGTAGCGGTTGCGGTAGCCAGCCTGGAAGATCGCATGACGCGGCTGTACCGCGGCCAGGAAGGCTGGCGTAGAAGAGGTGCCGCTGCCATGGTGTGGCGCGAGCAGGATATCGGCAGGCAGCGCCTGCGGCACCGTCGCAAGCAAGGCCGCTTCCTGCGCAGCTTCGATATCGGCCGGCAGCAGGACGCTGCCGCCTCTTGCTGTGATCCGCAGGGTGCAGCCGCGTGCATTCGGTTTGAAGGCGGCATTGCCGTAGCTCGCGGCCGTAGGGTGCAGCATCTCGAAACGTACGCCGTCCCATTCCCATTGCTGGCCAGCCACACATTGCGCATGCTTCGGCGCCGCGGCGGCAATCGGATGGCCGGGCGGGAGCGACGAGAGCACCCAGCCGGTGCGGATATCGCGCAGGATGGCCAGCGCACCGCCGGAATGGTCGTTGTCGCTGTGGGTGACGATCATCGCATCCAGCGCATGGATGCCGCGCGCCCGCAGGTAGGGAAGGATGACGCGGTTGCCGCCATTGGCTTCCGGTGTGTAGCTTGGGCCGGTATCGTACAGCAGGCGGTGGCTGCTGGTTTCGAGCAGGATGGCCATGCCCTGGCCTACGTCGAAAGCGATTGCGCGCAAGACGCCGGGAGGCGGGCTTTCCGGTTGCGCGGCAAAGAGAGGCACCCAGCAGGCCATGCCGAGCCAGCGCAGCGGCCAGCCACGCGGTGCCAGCATCCATCCGGTGCCGGCCAGTGCCAAGGCAAACATCGGCCAGCTTGGCGCGGGGGCGGACCACACGGCCAGCGGCTGGGTTGATAACCATTCGAGCATGCCGATCAGGGCGGCCAGCAGCCAGTGCGCGCTATGCAGTACCGGCGTGGCCAGGGACGCCGGCAGGATGCTGCCGAGTAGCGCCAATGGCGTCACCAGAAGGCTGACCACCGGGATCGCGATCGCGTTCGCAAACGGGCTGACGAGGGAAATTTGCGAGAACAGCAGCATCGTCAGCGGGACCAGGCCGACCGTCACGGCCCACTGCGTCGCCGCTGCCACTCGCACGCTTTCCAGGAAGCCCGGCACCCAAGCGCGCGGCGCCGCCAGCCAGCGTGCCGCCCGCCCAACGCTGTGGTCCGCTTCGTCCTCCGCGCCACCCGCCGGGCCATCCGCCGCCGACCTGGCCGGCCCTGCCGCGTCTCCCGGTGTGCGCAGCGTTGGCCGGCGCGATGCCATCCTGCCTACCGTAGCGTACAGGATGGCGGCCACGGCGCCGAACGAGAGCCAGAAGCCCGGCCACATGACGGCCCAGGGATCGAGCAGCACGACCACGCCCGCAGCCAGCGCCAGCACGTGAGAGGCTGACGACATCCGGTCCAGCCATACCGCCAGCGCGACCACGGCCAGCATGTACAGTGTCCGCTGCGCCGGCACCCCGAAGCCGGCCAGGGCAACGTAGGCCCAGGCAACGCCAAGACCGGCCAGCACCGCGAGCCGGGCGGAGGGGAGCAGCAAGGGCAACTGCCATTCAGGCACGAAGAAGGACTTGCGCCACAGCCAGCCCGCCACCCAGGCCGCCAACCCGGCGATCATGGTGATGTGCAGGCCGGAAATCGATACCAGGTGGGCGATGCCGGTGCGGTTGAACACCTGCCACTCCTGCTGTGAAATACTGCGCTGGTCGCCCATGGCCAGCGCAGCGATCACGCCACCGTATCGGGCGCCCGGCAGCGCGGCCGCGATATGGGCGCGGATACCGTAGCGGGCGCGCTCCACCAGATTGTGTACCGAGGGTACGAATTCGGACAGCCGTTCGTTGCGTCCCTCGGCACGCACGTAGCCCGTGGCCCGGATACCCTGTTCCAGCAGCCACAGTTCGTAATCGAAGCCATAAGGGTTGGCGTTGCCATGCGGCCGCTGCAGGCGGACCTTGAGCCGCCAGCGCTCGCCGGGCAGCAATTCCGGGAGGACCGCGGCATTCGCCGCGCCGGGTGTGGCGCCGTAGGCCGCGCGGGCGTGCTTACCGGCGTACCACGACAGCACGACGCGCGGCGGAACGGAAGCCGGCGACTCGACGGCAAAGTTGAAACGCGTGCTGCCGGCCTGGCGGTTGGGCAAGCCGTCGACCACCCCAATGATCTCGACATCGCGCCCTTCGTCATCCTTCGCCAGTTCATGCGACAGTGCGCCTTGCGCCACGAAGGCTGCCCATGCGAAGCCGGCCAGGGCGCCAGCAACCGCCGCCAGCAACGCCCGCAGCAGCGGTTTGCCAACGGTCACCAGCTGGCTCGCCGGCCCGCGCCGGACAGGCGGTGCGACCAGCGTGACGAGCGCCGACGCGGCCAAAGCCGCCAACAGGCAGGCGGCCTGCGCCCCCATGCCGGGCAAGGCCGGCTGCGCATGGAGCCATGCGGTGCCGCCGATCAGGCCGAGGATTGCGCAGCGCATCTCCCCTCCCCGGCCCGCTTGCCGGTCAGCCGGCCATCAAGGCCCGCAAGCGCGGCATCACGTCCATGGCATTCTTGCTGGTCGCTTTCGCAACGCAGCCAGGGGCGTCGCCGCGCAAACCAGCCAGCGCCGCACCAATCCCCGCAACTTCGGCGGGCGTGTTGACGCCAGGATGGATCCAGGACGGCGCGATATCCGGTGCATCCGTCTCGACCACAATGGAGGAAAGCGGCAGCTCCGCGGCCAGCCGCCGTATCTGCAGCGCGCGGGTAAAGGTCAGGTTGCCGCCGAAGCCCAGCTTGAAGCCGGCGTCGATATAGGCTTGCGCCTGCTGGAAGCTGCCATTGAAAGCGTGGGCGATACCGCCCGCAGGGCCAATCTGCCGCACGTGTTTCAGCACCTGGTCTTGCGACTTGCGTACATGGCACAGTACCGGCAAGCCGAAATCGCGCGCGATCTTGAGCTGCTCGCGCAGGAAGAACACTTGCTTGTCCCGCATATCCGGCTCGCACAGCATGGGAATGAAGAAATCCAGTCCGATTTCGCCGATCGCCACGAAGTGCGGGTCCGTCATGGCCGCCTCGACCGCCTGTCGCATCGCATCCAGGTCCGCCTCCACCGCGTTCGGCACATAGATCGGATGGATGCCCAGCGCATAGCAGGCATTCGGCGCCCGGCCCGCCAGTTCGCGCACCACATCGAAATTCCCGCGGTCTACCGCCGGGATCACTACCATGCCCACGCCGCGCTCTTGTGCCTGCGCCGCCAGCGCCAGCGAGCGGTCGCCGAATTCATGTGCGTCGAGGTGGCAATGGGTATCGATCCACATGGCTGGGCCTTCAGGCAGGGTTCAACCCCTCGTCGGTCAGGCGCAGCATGCGGTCGCAGCGCTGCGCCAGGTCGGGATCATGGGTCACGATCACAAATGCCGTGCCGAGGGTGCGCGACAATTCCAGCATCAGGTCGAACACTTGTTCCGCCGTCGTGTGGTCCAGGTTGCCGGTCGGCTCGTCGGCCAGCACGCAGGAAGGCTGGGTCACCAGGGCCCGCGCCAGCGCCACGCGCTGGCGTTCGCCGCCGGACAGTTCGCCCGGCACGTGGGTCACGCGCTTGGCCAGGCCCACGCGGGCAAGCATTTCCTGCGCCGCGCGCTCGGCCTCGGCACGCTTGACACGGCGGATCAGCAGCGGCATGGCCACGTTGTCCAGTGCGGAAAACTCCGGCAGCAGGTGGTGGAACTGGTAGACGAAGCCCAGTTCGCGGTTGCGCAGGTCGCCCCGGCCAGCCTCGTTCAGGGAAGCGAAATCGCTGCCTTTCAGGACCACGTTGCCGGTGCTTGGCGTATCCAGCCCACCCAGCAAGTGCAGCAAGGTCGATTTGCCGGAACCCGAGGCCCCCACAATCGCCACGCGCTCGCCGCGCCGTACGGACAGGTCGATCTTCTCCAGCACCTTCACAGCATAGCTGCCCTGGGTGAAGGTTTTGCCGAGGTTGCGGCAGCTCAGCACATCATTCATAGCGCAGCGCCTCCGCAGGTTTGACGTTGGCGGCCCAGCGGCTCGGATACAGGGTCGCCGCGAACGCCAGCAGCACGGCCACGACGCCGATCACGCCCACATCGGACCAATGCATGTCCGATGGAACGGTGCTGATTGTGTAGATATCCTTCGACAAGAACTGCACTCCCAAGAGGTTTTCAATAAATGGAACGATGACATCGATATTCAGTGCCACCAGCACGCCGCCAGCCATCCCGAGCGCTGCGCCGAGCAGGCCGACCAGCGCCCCCTGGATCACGAAGATCTTCTGGATCGAACGCGGCGAAGCGCCGATGGTGCGCAGGATGGCGATATCCGCCTGTTTGTCCGTCACCGTCATGACCAGCGTCGACACCAGGTTGAAAGCGGCTACCGCCACGATCAGCGCGAGGATGACGAACATCATGCGTTTCTCAGTTTGCACCGCCGCGAACCAGTTTGCATTGAGTTTTGACCAATCCCGTACAGTCAATCCTTGCGGCACCAACTTTTGCAGCTCGCCAGCCACTTCCGGCGCGCGGTGCATATCGGCCAGGCGCAAGCGCATGCCGGCCGGCCCGTCCAGGCGCAACAGCCTTTGGGCGTCTTCGATATGGATGAATGCCATGCCGCCGTCGAATTCCTGGTGGCCGGCCACGAACACCCCCGCCACCGTGAAACTGCGCATGCGCGGCACGATACCCGCCGGCGTCACCGTCCCCTGCGGCAGCACCATGGTGACCTTGTCGCCCAGCTTCACCTGCAGGGCACGCGCCAGGTCGATCCCCAGCACGATCCTGAATTCCCCCGGTTGCAAGGCATTGAAGCTGCCGTAGCGCGTGGTGCGCGCCAGGTCGGATACGTTCGGCTCCTGCTCCGGCAGGACGCCACGCACCACGGCCGGGCGCAGGGCCTCGCCGCCGTGCGACAGCATGGCCTGGGCCTGCACGAAGGGTGCGGCGCCTTTTACGTCGGGATGGGTTTGCAGGCGCCTGGCCAAGCCTTCCCAGTCCGGCAAGCTTGTGCCGCGCTCGAATACCTCGACGTGCGCCAGTACGGACAGCATGCGCCCCGTCACGTCCTTGCGGAAGCCATTCATCACCGACAGGATGATGATCATGGCCGCCACGCCCAACGCGATGCCGCTGACGGAGATCAGGGAAATGAAGGAAATGAAGCTGTTGCGGCTATTGCGCTTGCCGGCACGGGTGTAGCGCAAGCCCACCAGCCATTCGAAAGGCAGGTTCTTACTCATAACGCAGGGCCTCCGCAGGTTTCACGCGGGCGGCCCACCAGCTTGGGTACAGCGTGGACACCAACGCCAGCAGCATCGACGTGACGCCAATGGCGGCAACGTCTCCCCACCGCAGCTCCGACGGCACCGCGCTGATGAAATAGATGTCCTTGGACAGGAAATGCATGCCGAACAGGCTTTCGATGGCCGGCACGATCACGTCCACATTCAATGCCAGCAGCACGCCGCCGGCGACGCCGATGGCGGTGCCGAACACGCCCACCAGTGCGCCCTGCACCACAAATATCTTCATGATCGACAGCGGTGAGGCGCCAAGCGTGCGCAGGATGGCGATATCGGCCTGTTTGTCGGTCACCGTCATCACCAGCGTGGCGACCAGGTTGAAGGCCGCCACCGCGATGATCAGGGTCAGGATGATGAACATCATGTTCTTTTGCGACTTCACGGCGGCAAACCAGGCGGAATTCAGCTTGGTCCAGTCCCGGACCACCAGTTGGCCGGGCAAGGTGGCGCGCAATTCATCCGCTACGGCGGGCGCTTTCTGCATGTCCTGCAGGCGCAGGCGCAGGCCGAACGGGCCGGCGGCGTTGATCAGCTGCTGGCCGTCCTCCAGGTGCACCAGCGCCAGGCCGGAATCGAATTCGTTGTGGCCGGCTTCGAAGGTGCCGGCAACCGTGAAGGAACGCATGGCAGGCGCCAGGTTCGACACCGAATTACCTTGCGAGATCGCCAGCGCCACGCGGTCGCCGAGCTTCGCCTCCAGTTCCCGCGCCAGTTCGGCGCCCAGGATGATGTTGTAGGCGCCAGGCTGCAGCACATCCAGGCTGCCTTGCTTCATCTGCTTGGCGATGTCGGACACCTTGGGTTCCTCGCCGGGCAGGATGCCGCGCACGATCGCAGGCCGCAGCAGGTCGCCGCCGTGCACCAGCATGCCCTGCAGTTCGACGAAAGGCGCCGCGCCCTTCACCTGGGGGTTGCGGGCGGCCGCAGATGCGGTCACGTGCCAGTCGCCCAGACCCATGCCGCTCACTTCATAGATTTCCACATGCCCCAGCACGGAGACCATGCGTTCAGTCACCACTTTCTGGAAGCCGTTATACACCGACAGCACGACGATCAGGGCGGTGACGCCAAGCCCGATGCCTGCCATCGAAATCGCCGAAATAAAGGAGATGAAGCTATTGCGCCCATTGCGCCTGCCGGCGCGTGTGTAGCGCAGGCCAACCAGCCATTCAAACGGCATTTTTATTTAATTGACACAGTAAAGCCCGCAGTTTGCCATATAAAGAGATTCCACTACAATGCCGCATGGCTTCCACAACCGTCGTCCTTCCCTTCGCTTTGCCGCCAGCCGACCTGGCGCCGGAACTCTCCCGCAACCTGCAGGCCCCCTCCCTGGCGGCATTACTGTCGCGCAATAACTTGTTGAAAAAGCACGTCCTGGACCAGGATTGGCGCGTGCTGCCGCACGAAACCTGGCTGGCGCGGACCTTCGGCGCCGCCGGCACCGGCGCCCCGCTCGCGACGGCGGTCATGCGCGGTTTCGGCCTGCAGCCTGGCGCCGGGCACTGGTTTATCGTGCACCCGGCGCATATCCAGCTGGCGCGCAACCATCTCGTGCTGGCCGATGCGCGCCGCCTGCGGCTGGACGAAGCCGACGCGCGCACCCTGTTCGAGCTGGCCAAACCGTATTTCGACGAACTGGTGTGGGGCGATGCGGAAACCTGGTTCATGCGGGCAGACGCCTGGCAAGGCCTGGATACGGCTTCGCCCGACGCGGCCATGGGCAGCAACCTGGCGGACTGGATGCCGCTTGGGCCGACCGCGCTCGCGTTCAAGAAGCTGCAAAACGAGATCCAGATGCTGTGGCATGAGCACCCCATCAACCTGGCACGCCAGCAGCGCGGCCTGGCGCCGGTGAATTCCTTCTGGATGTGGGGTGGCGCCGGGCTGGGCGACGCCGTCCCTGGCGAGGCCGCGTCCGGTGCACCGCACCTGGCGGTGGCGGACGTCGCAGCCGCCGCACCTGGCAGCGCCGTACCTTCCTGGCTGGCGGCCCTGGCCACGCCTGGCGCCAAGGTGGCACCAGGGGACGCCGGGACCATCGTCCTGCCGCACCTGATCCCGATGGGCGCCGCCAACGACTGGGGCGCATGGCTGGGCGCCATGCAGCAGCTCGAACAAACCTGGTTCGCCCCCTTGCTTGCCGCCCTGCGCGACGGGCGCATCGCAGAACTGACCCTGATCCTGGCCGACCGTGATGGCTGGACCGAAATCCGCACCGCCAAGCCGGCACTGCGCAAATTCTGGCGCGCACAAAACCTGAAGAACCTGACGCAATGACCCGTATCGCCATCCGTCCGTGCCCGCCACGGGAAGCCGAACTGCTGCGCGAAGGCGGCATCCACCCCGTCCTGGCACGCCTGTACGCCGCGCGCGGCCTGTCCGATCCCGGCGAACTGTCGAGCGAATTGGGGGCGCTGATCCAGCCTTCGGGCCTGCTGCACATCGACCGCGCCGCCCAATTCCTGGCCGACTCCATCGCGGCCGGCAAACGGATGGTGATCGTCGCCGACTACGATTGCGACGGCGCGACCGCATGCGCCACCGCCCTGCGCGGCTTGCGCGCCATGGGCGCCAACGTCGACTTCATCGTCCCCAACCGTTTCGAATACGGCTACGGCCTGACGCCGGAGATCGTCGAACTGACGGCGCGCGAGAAATCGCCCGACATCATCATCACGGTCGATAACGGCATCGCCAGCATCGAAGGCGTGGAAGAAGCCAAACGGCGCGGAATCGACGTGGTGGTGACCGACCACCACCTGCCCGGCGAGCAACTGCCGGACGCCCGTGTCATCGTCAACCCCAACCAGCCTGCTTGCGGCTTCCCGTCCAAGCATCTGGCCGGCGTTGGCGTGGTGTTCTACGTGCTGTTGGCATTGCGCGCCGAACTGCGCCGCCGCGGCGTATTCGATGCCCAGACCCAGCCCAAGCTCGACTCGCTGCTCGACCTGGTGGCATTGGGAACGGTGGCCGACGTGGTGCGCCTGGACAGCAACAACCGCATCCTGGTCGCGCAAGGCTTGAAGCGCATGCGCGCCGGCCGCATGCACCCCGGCGTGGCGGCCCTGTTCCGCGTTTCCGGCCGCGCCGCCCGCACGGCGTCGCCGTTCGACCTCGGGTTTGCCCTGGGCCCGCGCCTGAATGCGGCAGGCCGCCTGGAAGACATGTCGCTGGGGATCGAGTGCCTGTTGACCGACGACGAAGGCCACGCCTGGGAGCTGGCGCAGCAACTCAACGACATCAACCTGAAGCGCCGCGAGATCGAAGCCGAAATGCAGGATGCCGCGCTGCTGCACCTGGACGACTTCCAGCCGGCCGACAGCACCACGATCTGCGTCTACGACGACGGTTGGCACCAGGGCGTGATCGGCATCGTCGCCTCGCGCCTGAAAGAACGCTTTTACCGGCCCACCATCACCTTCGCCCCGGCGGGTGACGGCTTGATCAAGGGTTCCGGGCGCTCCATTCCCGGCTTCCACCTGCGCGATGCGCTGGACCTGGTTTCCAAACGCGCGCCGGGTGTGATCGACAAGTTTGGCGGCCACGCCATGGCGGCCGGCCTGAGCCTGCGTGCCGAGGCGCTGGAGCATTTCCGCGCCGCCTTCGAAGCCGTCGGCCAGGCCTGGCTGACCGAATCGCAGCTGGAGCGGGTGGTCGAAACCGACGGCCCGCTGGAAGATGGCTGCTATACCACCCAGTTCATCGAACTGCTCGATGGCCAGGTGTGGGGCCAGGGCTTCGCGCCGCCGGTGTTCTGCGATGAATTCCGCGTGCTAAGCCAACGCATCCTGAAGGAACGCCACCTCAAGCTGATGCTGGAAAAGAACGGCACCCGCTACGACGCCATCTGGTTCGGCCATACCGACGCCCTGGGCGACCGTGCCCGCGTCGCCTTCCGCCTCGATGCCAACGAATACAATGGCGTAACCCGGGTACAGCTGCTGGTGGAGCACGCCGAACCAGCCTGATTACGGTTTCTTGCAGTCGCAGATGCGTTCGCCCTTGTCGAACACGATGCGCCACTTGCCCGGCGCCTCCAGGCGCCACACGGAATTGAAACGGCTCACGATCCTGCCTTGCGGGTCGCGCACCGGGCCCGAGGAATGCGCCAGGGTGCCCGAATCGAGCACTTCCACCTGGTCCGGCTCCCAGCTGAATGGCGCTTCCGGCTTTTCGTAACGGGGCTTCCATTCGGCGGCCACGGCGTCCTTGCCGCGCGATACCTTGGGGCCGTTGTAGAAGATCGCTTCATCGGCCAGGAACGAGACAAAGCCCCGGTGGTCGCGCTTTGCCATGGTCGCCGCGAAGGCACGCTCAGTGTCCGCGACTTGCTGCTTCAATTCCTCGTTGCTGGGCGCCGCAAGCGCGCTGGCACCAGCCATCGTGATCGAAAGTGAAAGCAGGGCCAGCTTCTTCATCTCGTCTCCTCGCAGTGAATGGGTGGCCCATACTAGCAAAGGCGGTAGCGCAAGTCATCCCTCCCGCCCGCTGCCGCGGCAGGCAGCAGCGCATCGTAGCCCAGCCTTGTGCCGCCACCCAGCCGGGCCGTTTCTCCGGCGCCGGGCTGCAAATGGATGTAAGCCTCGGCCTGCAGGCCGCCATCCGCCGCGCCGCTCACGCACCACAAACGCGCCAGCGCCTGGGCGCCGGGGCAGCCGGGCAGGAAGTCCTGCGCCGCCTGCCGGCCAAGCGGCCCGATATGGATGCGCAGCGCGCTGTCGGGCCGCCGCAAGCGTTCCCCCAGCAGCGCGCCGCCACCGCACAGCGCATTGGCGCCGCCCAGGGAGCTGCGCTGCTGCGGCGGCAGCGGGTCCCAGCGGCCTGCGAACTGTTCGATCCGCACCGGGACGCCGAGCGCTTGCGCGAACTGTTCCCCAAGCACCCTGGCCCTGGGCGGGCCGCGCCGGGCGGGAATGGCCGGCAATGGCGCGTACTCAGGGCGCGCTTCGCGCCACGCAGCGCAAAACGCTTCGAAAGCCGGCACCGACAACAGGTCCATGAAGTCGCGCGCAGCCGTGCTGCCGGCGCGCGCCACGGCTTCCGTGTATGAATAAGGCAGCGTTCCCGCCATGCCAAGCAAGCCGAAACAGGCTGGCGTTACGGCACTACCCTCGAGCGCGATGACGTCGCTTGGCGGGAACGCCAGCGACAGCGCATTACGCCAGGCTGGCGCCGTCAGCAGGCCCGCCAGCTGGAACACGGCGTAGCCCCAGGCCTGCTCCTCGCTCACTCCAGCAATGTGCCGGCATTCCTCGCCTTGCATCTGATCAGCTCCTTGCCGCTCCTGGCTGAAACCAGCACCAGGCGGCTGAATGTGTTGACATGGGCGCATTCGCCGAAGAAGCGGTCCATGACTTGCGCGAACAGCAGCAGGCCGCACCCGGCAAAAGCAGCTTCGTCGACCTGCAGGCGCAGCTCCGATCCCATCAGCGGCGCCGCGCCGCCGCGGCGCAGCAGCACGAGCCGCACGTCGAGCGCCTGCACCGCGTTGATGATGGCCCGCGCCGCGGGCGCGTCGCCAATGGCCTGGCTTGCCATCAGTTCACGCAGCCCTTCAGCATCACGCGGCAATTGCTCCAGCGCCAGCAGGGAATGCAATTGCCAGCGGCAGCTGGCGCCCCGCGCAGCGCGGCCCAGCACCGCGCCGCGCCGGCAGCAGGTCAGGTCGATCGACACGGTGGCCCCGGCCCGCCAGGCGCACTCGCCACGGAATGCAATGCGCCATTCGTGTCCCGGCGGCGCATTGGCCACCCGGCGCGCCACCCAGCCCTGTCTCCCGCCGCCCTGCGTGATGCCAGCCAGCTCCAGCGCGCCCCCTGGCTGGTGCACCAGGACGCGGTCGATGGAGAAGATTTCCAGCTCGGGTGGCACGGACAGCAGATATTCGCTTTGGCGCCCATCCGGAGCGATCGGCGCGGCTGCGCTCCGCCGCAGGCCGGCGCTCACCTTCCAGCCGGCGCGCAGGTGGCCGGCGTGCAGTCCCTGTAGCAGCGGCGCGGCCGGGGTACTGCTGGCGGGTGCCGGCAGCCGCAGGGTCCAGCGCCGAGTGCCGTTCAAGCGCGTCAGGTCAAGCCGGACCAGGTTAAAGCGCGCCGGAAAGACGAAGAATTCGCGCAGCAATGCCAATCCCGCATGGGAACCGGGCCGCCGCGGCAGCAGCGCTTCCTCGGGATCCAGCCCTGCCGGTGCGAATGGCCAGCCGGGTAGTATCCGCGCGTTGCTGTCCGCCGCTGCCGCAGGGACGGCGAGCACGCAGCGCCCGCCGCCGTCCGCACCGAGCAAGGCGCTGCGCAGCACGGCGCCGAAAGCGGCGTCGCCATCAATATAGATGTCGAGCGTGCCGCCAGGTGCCGCCGCGCCGCCACCGGCCAGCCCCAGGTCGAGATCCAGTTCGACCGCCGCTTCCGGGCCGGCGCAGTAGCGCGCGCCAGTGACCGCCGGGTTGCCGGCCAACGCGTCCGCCGCCGGCGGACCGATCCGGCACTCCGGAAATGGCCGCAACTGTTCGGGAAAGAGCCGCTCGAGCTGGTGCTCATCTTGTTGGCGGCGCGCCCGGTCAAGGGCCAGGACCGTGCGGGCATGCAGTAGCGCGACGCCCTGCAGCAAGCGGTCGACATGCACGTCGGGCGGTGCTTCGGAAGGGCCGAGCCGGCCGGCCAGGCGCGGCTGCTGCGCCGCCAGGCGCGCAGCCTCGCGCCGGAATTGGCGCAACCGTCCTTCAAGCGCGGGAAAAATTTGCTCCATCGCAAGCCTCTTTCGATGACTTGGTGCAATATTGGCACCAGGCAGCTTGCGACGCTTTGATACGGGACAAAACTTGCAAAGAGTATGGAAATGGAGTATAAATAATCCATAAACGGAGGATATATGAATCCCGCCTTTGCCTACCCCACCAGCGAATACGCCCTGCCCCAGCCGGTTGACCTGAGCCGCAAGGAAGAGCGCGAGCGCCTGTCGCACGCCGCGCTCAAGGGCTTTTTCAAGCTGGCCGCCGCCTGGAAACTGCGCGACGACGACGCCCGCGAATTGCTGGGCGGCCTGTCCAGCAGCGCGTTCTACGAATGGAAAAAGCACCCCGAGCGGGTGCTGGAAGTCGACCGCATCACGCGGATTTCCTACCTGCTGGGCATCTACAAGTCGCTGCACATCATTTACGGCGACAAGCTGGCCGACGAATGGGTCAGCCTGGCCAACCGCAACAGCATTTTCGGCGGCCGTACGCCGCTCGACTACATGGAGGCTGGCGGCATCCTCGCCATGCAGACCGTGCGCCAATTGCTCGACGCCCGGCGCGGAGGCCTGTAATTGCCGCCCTTCCGCCTGCTGCGCCAATTCGACACGGTACGATTAATCCCTTCGCGCTTCGTCGATAAAGAAGATTCCGTGCTGGCCGCCCTCGCCGACAACGACGACGAGCTGCACCAGCTGTTTGAGCTGGACAACGCCACCAATGCCCGCCTGCGCGCCGAACATGGCGGCGCCCTCGGCATCGGCATCGAGGAACTGGTCTATTACGTCCCCAATTACCGCAGCATCAACGCCGCCTTCACCTACGCCCGCCCGCAAGGCAGCCGCTTCAACGACGGCCAGCGTGGCGCGTGGTATTGCGCCTTCGAACATGAAACGGCCCTGGCCGAAGTGATCTTCCACAAGACGGTGGAATACGCCGAAATCGACCGCTTCGACGACAGCGTCAGCTACCAGGCCTTGCTGTCCGACTTCAGCGCCCAGTTCCACGATATCTGCGGCCAGCCGGAATATGCCGACTGCCTGAACCCCGACAGCTACGTCGCCTCGCAGCGCCTGGCCAGGGGACTGCTGGCCGAAGGCTCGACCGGCATCATCTACCCGAGCGTGCGCCGCGCTGGCGGCACCAACCTGGCCTGCTTCCGGCCCGCACTGGTGGGCAATGTTCGCAAAGGCCCGGCCTATCGGTTAACATGGCGGGGTTCGCCGGCAGCCATCGTCGAACAGATTCCCACGATTTAAGAGCACACCATGCAACTGAAGCCAGAAAAAGACGCGGAACTCCGCGATAAAGTGAACCGCGAAACCGCCCGCCTCCCTTGGAGCGAACTGCTCAAGCATTTCGCCCAGGGCAATGTGGTGTGGGTGGCGGATGAGCTGGACCTGGTGGACGTTGCGGTCCGCATCGCCCACGATGACAAGGCCAGCATTTCAGCCTGGATGGCGGCCGGCCAGATCGCCAAGGTCTCGGACCAGCAATGCCAGGAATGGATCGCCAGCGATGCCAACCTGTGGGCCAGCGTGGTCAGCCCGTTCATCCTCGTACAGCAGGAAAAGCGTAAACCGCATTAAGCAGCCCGTGATAGTCGGTGAGATTTGGGACGCCGATGGCCGGATATACTCGGCGCTCCCCTTTCTTATTGAAAAACCATGCTCCGTCCACTGATCGCCGCAGTCCTCATGGCCGCCGGATTTGCACAGGCAGCCGATTCCTTCGAATTCAAAAACCAGGCTGGCCCCAATCCGGTCGGACTGAAGGTCGTGCACCAATACGACCACTCGCGCGTGTACAAGACGCGCGTCTCGCTGGTCACCGGACAGCCAACCACGGGCGAACGCGCAAGGCCGATGCAACTGCTGGTGTGGTACCCAGCAGCGAAAGCCGGCGGCAAACGCGTAACATTCGAGGACTACCTGGCTACAAGTGCCACCGAGGCTGATTTCACGCTCGACGCGGCAGGAGTGCAGCGAGCCACCGCGCGGTTCATCGCCGATAGAAAAGTCCTGTTCCCGCTCGCACCCCAAACCGCCGCCCGCCCAATGTGGGCTGTGCGCGATGCAGCCGAACGCCAGGGAAAATTCCCGGTCGTGATCTACGCACCCAGCTTCAGCAAAAGCGCCAGCGAGAACCCGGATCTGTGCGAATACCTGGCCAGCCATGGCTATGTGGTGATAGCAAGCGCCTCCCAAGGCGCACACACCCGCGCCATGACGGAAGATTTAGAAGGCCTGGAAGCACAAGCAGCGGATATCGCTTACCTGATTTCATATGCCGCTACGCTGAAACAAGCCGACATGAACCTGATCGCCGTCGCCGGATTCAGCTGGGGCGGCCTTGCCAATGTCATGGCCGCCGCGCGCGACGACCGTATTAAGGCCTTGGTGTCGATGGACGGGTCAGTCCGCTATTATCCGCAACTGGTCGATGGCAGCAAAGATGCTGTTCGCTACGTCAGCCCTGAGCGTCTTGCGCTGCCCTTCCTGTTCCTTGCGCAGCGCCCGGCAACGATTGAGTCTTTGAACCAGAACGGCAACAGCACTTCTTACAGTCTGCTGAACAAGATGGTCTACAGCGACGTCATGGTGGCAACCATGCAGCCTATGCTGCACCGCCATTTCGCCTCCGACGACCTGCGCTTCATTCCTGAATCGGAGCTCAACGACTACACGCGCGACGAAATCTCGACGGCCTATAGCTGGATGACGCGATATACATTGCGTTTCCTTGACGCCTACCTGAAGGGGGACAGTACTGCCGCCACCTTCCTGGCCAACAAGCCGGCCGCCAACGGCGTGCCGCCGCATATGATTTCGATGGACCTGCGCCGCGGCACCCGCAAGCCGCTCACGCGTGAATCTTTCGTGACCCAGCTGGCAGCTCGCGGCTTCGACCAAGCCCACGTCATATACAAGGAAATGCAAAGCCAAGGCGCGACCTTCGCGCTGACGCCGGACGACATCAATCGCTGGGGTTACAACCTGCTGCGCGACGGCAAACCAAAGGAATCCATCGCCATCTTCCGCTTTGGCACACAGCTCCATCCGGACGACGCGAATTTGTTCGACAGCCTGGGCGAAGCGCAGGCCGAGGCCGGTATGCGCGAGGATGCGATCGCCAACTACCGCCGTTCGCTGGAGCTGAACCCAAAGAACAATAACGCTGTTGAACGGCTGAAGGTGCTGAATGCAGGGGCAAGCGCCAAGCCGGCCGCATCATAATATGTTGAAATGGACGCCACGCAAGGAGCGCGGCCCCCAAACTATTCATCATTTAGAGTTATTTCATAAATCCCCGCGGAGGTCTCGCGAACGAAGTGCAGGCCGGCTTCGCGCGCCAGCGCCAGCTTGCCGGGGGCGGAACGGAAGACCACCGGGCCGCGCGTGCGGACCGGCGCGAAACTCCAACTGCGTGCCGAACCATTGGCCGCGCGCGTAATGCGCTGCACCTTTTTCATGTAGTCGATCAGCACCGCGCGGTTATTGTCTGGCGAAGCGAAAATGGTCTTGCTGCCGTCCAGCCCAGGGAACGCCCCGCCACCGCTGGCGCGGTAGTTATTGGTCGCGACAATGAATTCCTGCTCCGCCCGTACCAGCTGCCCGCGCCAGGACAGGCCCTTGATGCGTTGCCCCACCGGCCGCGTCACATCGATCTGGTAACGCACATCGGGATCGGACAGCATGTCGAAGTTAAAGCCAGGGAATCCGGCATTCACCAGCTCCTGCGGCTCGCTGCGCGCCGGCTCGATGGTATTGAAGCGGCCGGCAGCCCGCTCCAGCCAGGCTTTCAGCCCTGCGCCATCGACCTTCACCGCATGAAGGTCGTTCGGGTACAGGTACAGGTCGGCCGCATTGTTCAAGGCCATGCCGCCCGGTGCCACGTCGGTGTAGTCCGCCACGCCCGCGGCGCCGGTCTTGAATGGCGCCGATACCGACAATACCGGCAAATGGGCGTATTGCGGCATATTGGCCAGCACGTGGCGCCGCACATAGTCGGCCTGCGCCTGGTTCACCACCTGGATCGCCGACACGTCGCCGACGTCGGCGAAATAGGCCGACATGCGGAAATCCGTTTCGCCAATCGGCGTCTTCACATAGGCGATGGCCGCCTCGTGTTCGGCATTCACCAGGGCCACGATTTCCGCGTCGGGCTCGACGAAGCTGCGGTCCGGGCGCTGGATGCTGCGCGTCTCGACGCGCGCCGCGCCGGCGTCGGCCACCCAGCGCTTGCCATCGTGGCGCAAGGCCAGCTGGATGATGCCAAGGTGCTTGCCCCACAGGCCGGGCATCACGGCCGGCACGCCGTTGACCCTGCCTGCCACCTTGTCCACGCCCAGCAGGTTGAAAGCGGCAGACTTGCTGGCAGGGTTGGGGAACACATCGTGCGCATGCCCGAGCAGCAAGGCGTCGATGCCTGGCACCTGGGCCAGGTGCCAGCCGCCATTTTCCATGGTCGGAGAATAGGCAGTACCGTCCAGCCCGCCATGCGCAATCGCCACGATCACCTCCGCACCTTTTGCGCGCATCTCCGGGATGTAGCGCTGCGCCGATTCGCGCCAGCCTTCGGTCCTTACCCGGCCCTCCAGCCAGCGCCTGTCCCAGCCCATGATGGCAGGGGTTGTAAAGCCGACAATACCCACCTTGACCGTCGCGGCACGTGGCCTGCCATCCGGCCCGGTCGCCGTCACGCGCTTATCGATGATGCGGTATGGCGCGAATAACGGCTCGCCGCTGCGCGCGTCGACCACATTGGCCAGCACAATCGGAAACGCCGGGCCTGCGCAAGGCTGGACACGCACATTCGGTCCTTGCGCGCCAAAACGGCTGGCCGTGACCTGGCCAAGAAAATCCAGTCCCCAGTTAAATTCGTGGTTGCCGACCGAACCGCCGTCGAAGCCCAGCGCATTCATGGCCCTGTGGATGGCCAGTGCCTGCCCGCAGCCGACCGGTTTGACCAGGGCCTGGTAGTCGCCCAGCGCCGTCCCCTGGATGGTGTCGCCATTATCGAGCAGCAGGGTATTGGCGAACTCGCGCCGCGCCTGGCGGATCAGCGTGGCGGTGCGCTCCAGGCCAAGCGCGGGATCCGGCGCAAGCTTGTAATAATCATAACTGCGCACATTGGCGTGCAGGTCGGTGGTTTCCAGCACGGCCAGCGTGGCGTGGCTGCCGGGCGGCGGCAAATGGCTGCAGCCGGCCAGCAGCACGACGGCAATGGCAAGGGAATAGTTTCGCATGGGGCGGATAATACCCTCCACAGCCACGGCCTGGGGCATTACGGGGTATAATTCACGGTTTGATTTCACATTTGGAAAAGCAGAAGACCATGGAAGCTGAACGCATCAATTCCCTCGCCAACCTGCTCGCCGACCTGACGTCGCGCGAAGCCGAACTTCGGAGGTATCTTTGACTTCGATAAGAAGTCGGAGAAACTGGAACAACTGAACGCCGAACTGGAAGATCCGGCCGTTTGGAATGACCCGAAAAAAGCCCAGGACATGGGCCGCGAGAAAAAAGCCCTCGAAGGCGTCGTCCTCACGCTGCAGAAAGCCGAAAGCGACCTGCGCGACATGAACGAACTGTTCGAGATGGGCAAGGAAGAAGGCGACGACGACACCCTCGAGGCAGTGATTGCCGATACCGAGGAAATCAAAAAAGTCATCGAAACCATGGAGTTCCGCCGGATGTTCAGCAATCCGATGGACCCGAACAACTGCTTTATCGACATCCAGGCCGGCGCCGGCGGCACCGAAGCCCAGGACTGGGCCTCCATGCTGCTGCGCCAGTACCTGCGCTATTGCGACCGCAAGGGCTTCAAGGCCGAAGTGCTGGAAGAGTCCGAAGGCGAGGTTGCCGGCATCAAGACCGCTACCCTGAAAGTGGAAGGCGAATACGCCTACGGCCACCTGCGCACCGAAACCGGCGTGCACCGCCTGGTGCGCAAGTCGCCGTTCGACTCGGCC